>SKJJ01000017.1 GCA_007115975.1 Chitinispirillum sp. | reverse complement strand
TGGTTGCTGTGGGAAGTGCCTATGGGATACATATCATGTCCCACTATTTTGATCTGCTCAGAAGTGCCGGGAATAATGGTGAGGGAGTTACCGAAAGTGAGCATGAAGAGATTTTAAACAGTACTCTGAGTGGAGTTGGCAAGGCGGTGATGCTTGCGGCAATGACAACAATGGCCGGATTTGGCTCGCTTGCCGTTTCCGGGATTGTACCGGTCAGAGACTTTGGAATATTTACCTGTGTGGGTGTATTCTCTGCTTTTATTGTTGCTATAGTGCTTACCCCATCACTGTTGCATCTGTTTCACTGCAGGGCAAATAGTGCAAAAAAAGTCAGGCGTATCGCTGCAACAGAAAAAGTTCTAGGGATTGTCGAACGGGTGTCGCATTACCCGGTTGTGGTGGGTCTTGTGATAGCATTGATCATTGTGGCTGCAGTTTTGGGGACACTGAGGATAAGAACAGGCAATGCAGTTGTAAATTATTTCAGGAAAAGCAGCAGTGTCTGGCAATCAAACAACTGGCTTCAGGAAAATACCAATGGAACATCAACGCTCAGTGTGATGGTCAGGGGCCAGGAAATGGGCAGTTTGGCAGAGCCGGAAATACTGCTCAGTATAGATGAATTTTCCACATTTCTTACCGATAAATTTGAAAATGTAAAAAAGGTGGGGTCGCTGACAGACCTTATTAAACGTATCAATGTGGTTATGCATGCAGAGGAGATCGCTGAGGATTCTTCTGTTGACTACAATGAGATTCCATCCGATCCGGCAAAGTATGGCTTAACAGATCACACGGTGCTCAGACCTCTGATATCGCAATATCTGATGCTTTTTTCCGGTGAAGTGGATCAGTATGCAGATGACGGTATCGAGCCTTCTGTTGCACGCATCATGATTCAGATTAATACAAGCGACGTGGACTCTCTGGCTGCAATTCGCAAAGGGGTGATAGACTGGTTCGATGAACATCTTGTTGATGGCTATACCTATGAGATAGCCGGGACTGCGGATGCTGAAATTGAAGTTAACAGACTCATTGTAGACAGTCAGATAAAAAGCATACTCTTTTCACTTGCAGTTGTGTTTGTCATTGTGGCACTGTTTTTCCGCTCCGGTATGGCTGGATTATGCGGGATGTTCTGCCTTGCTGTTCCGTTACTGATAAATTTTGGTGTCATGGGTTATCTCAATATCAGACTTGACGTTGCAACTGCGATGGTTTCATCCATTGCAATAGGTATAGGGATCGATTACATGATCCATTTTATGACCGCCTACTCCCGTATATTGCAAAAAAATAGCGGGCAATGGGAAGGTGTATCGCAACAGACGATTATGACTTGTGGAAAGCCGATACTGTTTAATGCTGTTTCTGTGGCACTTGGATTTTCAGTTATACTGTTTTCCAATTTTGTACCTCTTACCAACCTTGGTGCAATGATATTTTTAACTATGCTGACCTCATCGCTTGCGTCCCTTACCATACTTCCGGTGGTGTTCAATAAATTCAGGCCGTCTTTTCTAATTCAAAAATCTGATCATATGACAAATACACAAACAGAAATTCCTGCTAAAAATTCTCTCAAGGAGGTATCATGAGATTTGCACTACTTGTTTCAACCTTATTGATTAGTATGGGTACATTTTGTGGTCTGAGTGCTGATGATGGAAAAGGTGAACAGATTGCGAGGCGGTATTTTGATCTTAAAAGCCCGGACAACACAACCGCAGAAGCTTCCATGACCCTTATTGACCGAAATGGAAATGAGCGAAGCAGGGTGCTGAGGATCAACACCATGACCAATGATGACGGTACTCATACCTTTATGGAGTTTCTTTCGCCTGCAGATGTAAGGGGTACACGCTTTTTAAGTTTACCTGATGAACAGAGGATCTTTCTCCCTGCCTTAAACAGAGTCCGGCTCATAGCTTCTTCGGGAAGGGGAGGGAAGTTTGTGGGAAGTGATTTTTTCTTCTATGATCTTGAGGATCGTTCGTTTGAAGATTATACCTACAGGTTTATCAGAAGTGAAAAAGAAGGGGAACAGGAATTTGATGTCATAGAGATGAAACCCAAAAAATCTGATACCCCATACTCAAGGGCTGAATCCTGGGTGGACAGAAGTGATAATTTCGTATACAAAATGAAGCTCTATGACCAGAGAAGTGAAAATCACGTAAAAACAATGACGGTTATCGATACAAAGGTTGTTGACGGATGTATAATACCTGTTACAATCGACATGGAGAATATCCGTGACAATCACCGGACAGTCATGAGTTTGAGTGATTTAGAGGTAAATAAAGGCGTAGATGAAAGTGTTTTCACTGTTAGGAATCTCGAATCACGATGAGAAGGGGCAAGGAGAAAAAAATGAACCGTTCTGTTGCAGTGCTGTTAATTTCCGGGCTACTCTTCTCGGTCTATTCATTCAGAGAAGAGTTTGAATTTTCAGGTGATCATAACCTGCATATGTCGATACCATTGATCAGCGATAACCAGTTCAGTGGAAATGTAAAGGTTCCACGTCTGGAGAGTGATCTGACGTTTACCGGCAGACGAGGTAATTACACCCTGAAAACCGGATTAAGCATACAGACATCATTGATTGAAAACAGTCAATTGGGTGAGATGACAGAGATTTTACCACTGGAAAACAGTCTTTCACTTTCAGGGAACAGAATCAATACCACCCTTGGGTTTCAGTACTTTGCCTGGGGAAGTGCGGACAAGATCAACCCCACCGACAAGCTCAATCCTCGTGATTATACTACAGGACCCGATGCAGATAAAATACCCGTTTTTGCAGCATCTCTTACCTATTACCCGACAGATCGTCTTTCCATTCAGGGGGTATATGTACCGTTCAGGCAGCCGGACAGATATCCTGTTGATCACCGGGATGAAATTCCTGAAGCACTCTTTTTGCACGATAAGAATATAACAATAGAAGAGCCCTCTTTTGATCCATCATCATACACGGCCGGGGGACGTATGCGTCTGATGAGCGGAGTATTTGATATCGGATTAAGCTATCTGTACGACATTGATGAACACTTCTCTCCAGTTGTTGCCCTGAATACAGATCTCGTGGATGGATTTCAGATTTTTGCGCTTGACACTCTAACCCTGGTCAAAGAACGAATTCACCGATTTGGCTTTGACACAAGGGCGGTGGTTGGCAGGTTTGGTTTCTGGGGAGAGGCAGCCTACTCTTTAACGGGTAATACGGATAACAGCTCTGTCGCTCTGCGTAATAATCACGTTGACTGGACTGTTGGTATGGATTTTTTCTATGGTCAAACAGAGGAACACTATATTAATATTCAGCAGATAGGAAGAGTTGTGGTTGATTATGACGACTCGTTTTATGAAGATTACCCCACCGGTGAGCCTGGTTTTTTTGACTATTTCAATCCTGATGCAATGGAGCAGTACTACTACCGCCTTTTGACTAATCGTCTGGGATATCAAACAGAAGGAGTACTTATTGGTGGGGCAATTCGTGGTGAATGGTCTTTTGTAAATTCAAGGGTTACACCGTCTGTTGAAGCTTTGTATCTGTACCCGTTCATGTATGAAACCAACGGAGGAAAACGGTACGGTGATCTGCTTGGAACTGCACAGATCGAATTTGTTCCAACTGATGCTGTTTCGATTCGTTTGGGCGGGCAGGGATTCTACTCTATGATCAAGAATGATGATACCGGGAAGATTCAGAATGATTCGGAGAACAGAATTGGGTTCTATTTCCCCGACAGCCACATTTTTCTCAACGTTGCATTTAGCTGGATACGATAACTTTAAAGACGGAAAACATGAATCAAAAGAGCGTAAACAACAAACAAAAAATCATACTCTCATCTCAGAAGCTTATTGAGGAGAGAGGCGTGGCACAGACAACCCTTTCTGATATCGCTGAAGCTGCGGGTATTGCCAAGGGTACACTGCACTATTATTATAAGAACAAGTCAGACCTTCTCTTTGAGCTGGCAGAGCGGCACTCAGTAGATCTTTCCAAGAGATTTATTCAGCTGGCAGAAACCCACAATAGTCAAACTGAACGCAATGCTGCCCTAAACGATATTCTTTCAGAAATTATGTCTGGTAACCGCAGTGGTATCTTAATTCATCTGCTTATTGAGGGAGCTACGGGAAATGGTGATTTACAGGAGAAATTTAGAACGCTGTATCAGGAATGGAGCTCTACTATACTTGAAGGATTTCAGAATATTACCGGCTCCACAATTTCTTCCGAACAGTCCGACATTATACTCTCCTCACTGATAGGATTGATTTTTAATACTGTTGTCACTGAAAAGACAATCGACCCTGATCTGTTTTTGAGGTTCTTGCTGAGCGGAGTCCGTGAATAATACTGTGGTGGCACGCTTCTTAAACTAGCACATTGTGAACTATTTGTTACCCCAGGCAACTACAAATACCATACTGGCACCAAAATATCCGCCAAGGTCATATTCGTGCAGCTCAGTGTTGTAACCGACAACTTCTTCTTGAGTGACACACCCATCTTCAATGGCTGCTCGTTCTATCGTATCCATACAGGACAGGGTTCTGTATAACTGGTAAGAGTTGACCGTTTCCGCAAACAGTTCTGTCTTTATGTCGTGTAGACCAGCAAGATGCAGTTGCCGGTAAAGTGCACGTCCGCAGTAACCGTTGGGCAGATAATCTGTCCTGAATTGTCTTATTTTCCATTCAACATCCGTGTGAGTGGTGTCAATGGACAGGGAACTGTGATCTGAATCAACAACCACTACTGAGCCATGTTGTTTGCAAACCCGTACCATTTCACGTATAGCACTTTCTGGTCTGTTTATGTGTTGAAGCATTCTTTCACTGCGAACTGCGTCAAAAAAGCAATTTTTAAAAGGAAGGTTTAAGGAATCACCCTGTACATGGATAGTATTTTGCAATCCAGTGCTACTGACTGTTCTGTTTGCCTCCTTGAGCATCTGTAGGTCAAAATCCAATCCGGCTATTTTGCCCAACGGCTGAATTTTGTCTGCAATTTCAATGGTGTCGATCCCTGCACCGCAGCCAACATCAAGAACTTTTGATGTGTCGCAAAGGTCCAATAATTCGTAGGATCGGGACTTTATCCTTGCAATTATCCGGGCCATTTTTGTAAGATAATTTGAGTCGACAAACTGGTGGGGGGTATACATGTTTTTTATTTGTAAACTATTTTACACATAATATCTCAGGATTTTTTTCACTGTTTCCTTGTTGGTATCAGAAAAAATAGTTGTCCTTTCTTCAAAAAAGTAATGCAGCAATTCTTTGTTCAACACCATTAGTGGCTCTCGTTTCTCCGGTAAAACAATGCTTTTGCTGTCCACTGTATAGAGAAAATTGTAGAAGCTGTTCTTTAATGGCAACCCACTATACTCTCCCTGCATTCTTGCTTTACATGCCCTTAGATTTATGTGCATCAATACTGCAGGGTTACCCTTCACCTGAGGTAGTGCTTTTACAGGACCTATTGGGTCAGCACACCAGATGTGCTGGTAGTACATGCGATGCCTGGGGTTTACGGTTAAGAGAAGGTCGTCTGCACCTAAATAATCCTCACAATAGTTCATTACCATTTTGTGCAGATGAATGTTTATGTTGTTGTTATGTATTTTTGTACCTGCTTTTATTGCAAATGAACCGACTTCTAGAATCAGTCTCTGGTTATTTCGAAATTCGAAAAGATGTTCCCCAAATGATTGGTCCATTGGTAAATTTATAAAAGAATCAAGGAAAATGGTGCAGGTAATAATAACTTCATCCTTGAGTTTTCCCACCAGAGTTGTTGTGAATGGGAAACTGTTGTAGATTGATAGTTTCATACCGTGCGGCTGGGAATCACAATAACCTTTGCTGACATAAGAATCATGGACAATTTTATAGGCTTGCTCAAGTTCCTCTTTGGTCTGGGCGATCTTGAAGATTACTCCATTTAGTTTTGTCTCATCTATCTCAATTTTTTTTCGCATTAGAAGGCTTATGTGATAATTGACAATGTGGGCAAGGACTTTTTGGTCTTCTTCATACATATGGACAAATTTAATGCCGATATTGTAAGTTCCTCCCTTTATCTTTTCCACGCGTATGGCTTCAAAATCTGCAGAAAAACTATATCTCCTTAATGCACATCTCTTGGTTAATGTCACTGTTCCGGTCGTACCATCTTCTATGATCTCTTTTACATTGATCAGCATACCGGTCAGACTGATATTCTGACACTGCGCGCATTGAATAATATGGTCGCCAATTTCAACGGTTACTGCTACAGTAAAAAAAGCACGGTCAGAATCGCGAAAAGAGAGATTTTCAGATGTTTTTAATGACTGTTCGATGAGTTTTTCCATAATCAATTGGTGGATTTAATTAAATTCAATACTTACTTCCTATTCACTATATCATAATATAAATTGTTTTACGAGATAAAACTGACTTAGTAGCAAATAGATCAAAACTATAGTATCGCTGAATTTCTAGTGCTACTCTTACATCAATGGCCAAAGGTGCTTTATGAAGTATTTAGAAACCTTTCTCAAGGTCTCTTTTTCAAAAGACTTCTATATAACAGAAAAACTACTTAAACCAGTTGCAATTATAGGTGCCATTGCATCTCCTGTCTTTTACTATCTATGTACTTACCTCGGTTTTTGGGATTCTTTACATATTAGAATCACCTCTTCTATTATCCTTTTCCCTCTCATATTCTTTTCAAAAATTTTGAATACTTTTCAAAAAATTTACTATGAAGTGGCTGTCCTTCTTGTCATGCCTGTGGTTTTTACCTTTTTTTATCTGATGAATTTAAATTCGGTCTACTGGGTAGCCTCCTTTATCTGGGCTGGAATCTTTTATGGTTTGTTTTCATCTAAAATGATTATTGCCATTTTACTTTTTCCTGTTGGATTTCTCGGTGGTATCTTGCTCTATTGGTTGTACACAGGCTCACCTTTTGTTGCCTTTAATGAAATTATTGGTATCTTTTTTATCGCTTGGTTTTCTGCTCTCGTTCTCGGTATCATGAAATTGGTCACAAACGTTTTCTATCTGTTGTCGCTTGATTCAGAGTCGATGAGGATATTGGCTGGGGAGGCTCAGAAAAGGAAATCCGTTTTTGAGAAAAAAAACATTGAACTGCTCAGCAGGAATATGATTATTTCTACCTTTGTAAGACCATCGATCCTAAAAGAAGTAAATATGGGGAAAGATCCCCGAGCATATAGACCCAGAATTGTGGAAAAGGCAATTCTTATCTGTGATATGAGAAACTTTACCCCTTTGACATCAATAATGAATAATGCTGAGGTTCAGGCTCAGTTTATAAATAAATACTTTGAAATGATGATAAATCCAGTGTTTGAGGCCGGGGGAGAAGTTGATAAATTAATGGGGGATGCCGTAATGGCAATTTTTCCAGATGGATTATCAGCTGTTACCGCTGCGCTTAAAATGAGAACGCTTCTTCAAAGTTATAATGAACGAATGATTTATGCCGGTCTTAACAAAATTCGTAATGTGATTAGTATCTCAAAGGGAGCCACTCTTGAAGCAAATATCGGAGCTGAACAGAAGTTGGACAGGACGTATATCGGTGCAGCGGTAAATGTTTGTTCAAGGCTGGAACATATCGCAAAACTGTATGACTTGGAAATAATTATCACCAAGGAGATCTTTGATGATCTTGAACCCAATGTTGAGTGTTGCCGTTTTATCGACATAGTAAAAGTAAAAGGATATGACAAAAAGCTCAAAGTGTTTGAGATGTATACCCACAACCCGAAGCCCGTAATAGAGTACAAAAACAGTATCGATGACTTGTTGCAGCAGGGTATTCTGTTGTACTTCAAAAAAGATCTCAGTGGCGCATCAAAGATATTTAAAAAGCTTCTGCAAAATATACCACAACACACATGTGAACCCGGAAAAGTTATGGATGGTATCGTGAGGTACTACGCCACAAGATGTGCACATCTTGCATGTTCAAAAGGGAGCGTTGAGTTATTGCCAACTATTGAAGAAGGATGTCATGATTTTATTGATCTGTTATCGTATAGTGTAAATGACATTGCTACCGAGGAACTCATTGAAAGGTTATAACTAAGTGAGGTACCCGTAGAAGATAAGACCGTACGGGTACCTGTTATTCACACTTTCAAAACTCACTATTAATAATCTCCATCCCGCGCCTGCAAATCTCTTTTGCGTAATCAGTCCATAAACCCTGCCCCCAGTACCGATAGCAGCTTGTCTGGGATACCAGCAGATGGTACAGGGCGTTCATGTAGTTGGTGTTGTTTTTAGGAGTGCCTTTACTGAGGACTTTCTCACTGAAAAGAGCACTCAGCTTATCGATCGGATCCATCACATCCTGATAACCCTGAACCCAAGAGATGTCATTGGTCCAGCTGCCACCCTCCATATGAAACCGGTCATCTTCCTTCTTTATCTCTTCGATCACCTTTTTCATCTTCTCTGGCCCTGACCCATCGGTGAAACGGTCCCATATCCTTTTTTGCAGTATCGGTTGTATGGGGGTGAAATCCTTCTCTGTGATTCCTGCATCTGAGAGAAACTCCAGATATTCGCTTGCATTCATCATCGGTGTTTCGGAATGGCTTGCTTCGCGTACCACTTCCATATATTTGGATGGAAACTCATTCATCATCACACCACCGTTTTCGCCGTCTGCAATCTGTGTGACCAGTGGCGGGATCTGTTTGCCTTTTAATTCCCACCTTGAGAGGCTTTTGGCTTCATAGTAGGGCTGCATCTGGGCTACAAGCTTTGTATCGCTGCCCTGGGTTTTGATTATTGCAATGATGCTCACCTCTTCACCGGAGCTGTTCTTACACACCAGACGATGGGGGAGATGTCTCTGCTCTATTCCTCCACCATTGGGAAGTTCCACTGTGTGTTCCTGAATGAGAACCCACTTATACCCGCAGTCCACAAGTGTTTTCACAAACTCGTATGCTGTATCGGGGTGATTGGGCAGAGCCATCTCTGAGGGAGAAAAACCTCTTACCCGCTCAAGAGCATCGATACCAAACGTTGCTGCAAAGTATTGCTGCCATGCCTGTACATTGAGTCTGTAATCCTGAACCGGGGTTGACGGTGCAACGGCATGTCCCCAGGGGCACCCCAACCACTCAACGGTATGGTACATGGAAGGATCGGTGGTAATATGTTTAAGTGAGTCAATGACATCGTGTTGCCCCATCTGCCTTAGTCCAAACAACAGCTCGCCGGAGTATTCAAGCATTGCTCTTGGCTGTTTGCCTTCGGCCAGAAGTTGCGGTACAAATTCACCTATTCTTTTGTAACACCAGGCGAAAACCGGAGCATTGTGGTTATCACCGATACCCTGATTCTCCATCATGTATTGAAGATTGCTGATGATACCGGCCGTGCGGAGGTCACCTCCACCTGCAGGGATGAGTGGTTGTTGCATGTGAAGAGCAATTGCGCAGGCACTTTTAATGTTGTTGAACTGAACATCGCTCTTTGGCCCAAATGCCTGCTGATTGCGACTTGAGGCAATCTTCTCTTCAACTTGTTTGGTGATTGCAATATTGGGAATACCATCGATTGTTTCCGGGATCGGTGCTGATGCAGACATTGTTCACTCTCCTTGAAAATTATTCATTATTTGTGGCGAATATAATCGAATATGTTTACATAATTCTCCCCGGGTCTTCTCCAGGAATAGTCACTTTTCATTCCATTAATCATAAGCTGGCGAAAATCGTGCGGGTAATCGTAAAAGAGGCTTATCGCTCGGTTCATTGTTGATTCTATTGCATAGGTATCAAGGTCATTAAAGGTAAAGCCATTACGTTCCCAGGAGTGAGCGTGATCTTTGTCAAAAACCGTATCGTAAAGCCCGCCCACAGCCCTGACAATCGGTATTGTGCCATATCGCATAGCGATTAGCTGCGTAAGCCCGCAGGGTTCAAAGACACTGGGAACTATCACCATGTCTGCTCCTGCATAGATAAGATGAGCAAGCTCTTCATTAAAACCGATCTCTATGTGGCAATCGGGACTGTTATTGAGTTGGTTTTTTAAATGACCAAATTTATTGTTGATCTCATTATTGGAGCCGGAGCCAAGGAGGATAAATTGTGCTCCCCGGTTCAGGGAGTGAAAGGCTGCATGGTATATGAGATCAAGCCCCTTTTGCTCATCAAGCCTGCCGATATACGCTATTATGGGCTTCATATCTTTAGTCAGCCAGAACCGGTCTCTTAAAGCATCTTTGTTGTGGTACTTATCCTGTATGGTGTCACAAGTATATTTTGCCGGAATATGATGGTCAATTTCAGGATTCCAGGTGTTATAGTCCACACCATTAAGTACACCACCAAATTTTTCCTGGTGTCGGTTAAGAGTGTCTCCCAGTCCATGGCCCTGATCGGTAAACCGGGCTTCAAAGGCGTGGCGGGGTGACACTGTTGAGACAAAGTTGGAATAAACTATTCCCCCTTTCATACAGTTGAGAACGGAGGGGTTGCTGTTGTCCCTGAGTTTTTCGTACTGGTAGTAATAGTCGGGTCGATGAAGTCCTGTGGCATGCAGAATATCCCCACCAAAAACTCCCTGATGCTTAAAGTTGTGAATAGTGTAGCATACCCGCTGATTGCTCATTCCTGCATGTTGATACATCTCTGCAAGCATTACCGGAACCAAACCAGTCTGCCAGTCATGGCAGTGGATAACATCAGGGCGTTTGTCTGTTTTAAGGATGAATTCCAGAGCTGCCTTGGAGAAAAAAGCAAAGCGCTGTACATCATCAGTACACCCATAGAAGGTGTTGCGGTTAAAGAAGTTCTCCGGTGAGTGGGGCTCGATAAAAAAACATTTCTGATCACTTACAAATCCAAACCATACAGTACAACTGATAACCCCGTCTCCCCAGGGCACCTGCAGATCATGGTAGGTAGGGGTGAGGCCGAAGATAAGATCGTACCGCATACAATCATACTTGGGAAGGATGATCTCTACGCTGTTTCCCCGGATGGAGATTTCCCTTGAGAGTCCCAGTACCACATCTGCAAGACCGCCTACTTTCGCCAATGGGGCCATTTCTGAGGCTACTTCAATTATGTACATCGTGATCATCCTCCTGTGAGTTAATGTATACTTCCCCAAACCGTACTCATTCGAATCTAAAAACAAGAATTCAGCTAAATCAATCTGATAATATACTTTTTTGGGGCTGTACATAACATGACTTTTGATAAGTATTTTATGCCTGCCCACCAAACACCTCTATTCCGGGTATGGCTGAATGCTTTGATGCATACCCTTACTCTCTCTACAAAGCAATTATCACCCCGTTTCTCCAGGGTTAATTGTTGGAAACAATCAACTACACGGTCTCTGGTATTGACAGCAAGGTTGATGTTGTTTATCTTTAAAGGGTAGAAGACATTTATCCGAATAGATCAGTGGAGCCCGTATGTATTTATACGGGCTCTATTTTTTCCTCAGACAAACAGGAGTAAAAAATGGCCAATATGAGTTCTATGGGCAGATCGGTTGACTCTGCCCTGTGGCAAGATTACAGAGCTTCAAACACTGCCATGGTGGTGTTCTACTCCACGGATCCCGTTTCAGAAATCCCTATCCGTGAAGTTCCGGAAGAGTACCCAAGTGACATACTTCCTGAGCCCAATTATGAGTCTGCAACCTATGGATTCTACGGTTGTTCTAGAAGCAAAATCAGAACAGCCTTTGTAAAATCTAAACTGCGATATGTTATTTTTGTTACAAAGTACCAGGGGACCAACGCCGATTACAAAGATCGGTTTTTTGTTACCGGGTACATAAAAGTAAATAAAATTGCCGATGTAAAAAAAGCGCACATACGTTTTTGCTCCGACTTTACCTGTCTTGATGAACCGCGCTGTCTAGCGCTGCGGGGAGATGAACAGAGATTTGTAAGCATTGAAGAGGCATTTGAAGTGACGCCTGATGTTCTCCTATCATGGGATTTCAAGGCCAAACTTACACGCCAGGCTCGGATTATCCTCAACGAAGAGAATACCATGAAAATTATTGAACACCTGGACAGTAAAAACGATATAACCGAAAAGTATATTGAAGAAACAGCTAGGCTTCAACCCCACAGTGATGACGAAGAAAGTGAATAGCAGGCAGGAGAATTTACTATGGATTTCATGAATACAGTTCTGATAATCGGCAGTGGTGGCAGAGAACATGCCATACTTAAGGCGCTTTTAAGGTCTGACAGAGCGCTGTGCATGTATGCATATCCAGGAAATCCGGGTATGGAAAAAGACGGGTGTATGCTTGTAACCAAGAAGATTGATAATTGGGATGAACTGGCCGATTGGGCACAGGAAAATCAAATTGAACTGACTATCGTCGGACCTGAGGTACCTTTGACAGAAGGTGTTGTTGACTCTTTTCAGAAAAAAGGACTGTCAATCTTTGGCCCATCCAAAGACGCCGCAAGGATTGAAGGAAGCAAGGCTTTTTCAAAAGATCTGATGAAAAAATATGGTATTCCGACTGCCGATTATCAACTCTTTGACTCAAAAGAAAAAGCTTTGTCGTATCTTGAAAAAAATGGCGTACCGACCGTTATAAAGGTCAGCGGACTTGCTGCAGGTAAGGGTGCAGTGGTTTGTGACACTATGGAACAGGCGAAAAGCACACTCCAACAGATATATGATACAAAAGAGTTCGGTTCAGCCGGACAAACTGTGGTCATAGAGGAGAAGATGACGGGCGAAGAAGCTTCTGTCTTTGTTTTAACCGATGGTATCAACTATAAAATACTACCCGTTTCTCAGGATCATAAGGCTATAGGCGACAGGGATAAGGGGCCCAAC
Organism: Chitinispirillum sp.; assembly: GCA_007115975.1. Lineage (GTDB taxonomy): Bacteria > Fibrobacterota > Chitinivibrionia > Chitinivibrionales > Chitinispirillaceae > Chitinispirillum. The sequence continues at coordinate 57,065 of SKJJ01000017.1, read as the reverse complement.
ACCGGGGGGATGGGTGCTTATGCACCTGCACCGATTGTCGATCAGCAGATGCTTTCAAAAATTGAAATGGATATTATTGTTCCCACTATCAGTGCAATGAATCAGGAAGGGTGCCGGTATAAGGGACTGCTGTATGTGGGCGTTATGATCACTCCACAGGGGCCCAGGGTGGTTGAGTACAACTGCAGATTCGGTGACCCTGAAACTCAGGCCGTGCTTCCGTTGGTGCAATGTGATTGGTATGAAATTTTCAAATCCTGCTCAAACGGAACTCTTGCCAAAACAAAATGGACTATCAACTCCGGATTCTGTGTAGCTGTGGTACTTGCAAGTAAAGGGTACCCCGGTCCATATGAAAAAGGTAAGCGAATTACCGGTATCGATGACGCTGAGCATTCTCTGGCTAATCTCGATATTTATCATGCGGGCACTACAATTGATGAAAATGACCAATTGTTGACCAACGGTGGAAGGGTTCTGGCGGTAAGTGCATGGGCAGAAACCTTAATTGATGCTATTGCTTTGTCTTATGAAGGAGTCGCAGAAGTCGAATTTGAAGGCAAAACGTTCAGAAGAGATATCGCTGCCAAAGGTCTTGCACGGCTTAAAAATAAGACCACTGTATAAAAGTGGGGGGGGCGGGTCCATCTGCATCGTCGCCCTCAGGCCCCCGGAGTCTCCTCTGGAGGCCTGAGGGGTGATATTTGCAAGGCTTATTTTCTCAGGTGAAGGAGATCCCGGGCTAAAAGGCGTTATCAGCACTCAAAAGGAAGAACGGGGGTTATCTCTTCATCTTTTCTTGCCCTCTTGTTTCTGGAGCTAAAGTGATTCCACCTCTGCTCACTCTTCGCCCATAACTGTGGGGTAGGGGGCTCTCAAAGAGTAAAAAAGATGACTCCTACCGTTATACAGGGCAGTTGGGTACTCTCTTCTCAATTAACGATTTATCTCCAAAATCTCAACAATCGTCTTCTCTTCATTCACTGTCTCTTTATGAATCACGGAAACGGAAAAATCCCTCTTTTTCGCCTGGAATTTAAACTCTTCCCAGAATTTCCTGCATGGATCCGCTATGAGTACTTTCCCCTTTGGTCTGAGAATTGTCTTGATTGTCAATAAAACAGGTTCAATCCATCTTCTCTCATAAAGAATATCTGCAGCAATGATCAGATCACTGCTTTGGGGCTTTATCGGAATAAATCGCCAGTCACAGCAGATAACTGATGCGTTGCCACCATTTTGAATGATGTTTTTATGCGCGTATTTACAAGCTATGGGGGAGATATCCATCGACAGGACATTTAGGCCTCTGAAAGCGAGTACAGAAGAGATGTGTCCAAGGCCGCAACCAAGCTCTGTTACTTTGGTTCGAGCAGGAAGCTGCAAGGAAAAGATGTAGTTGAACAGGGCTTGTGAGCTTGGCCACAGCTCTGCCCAGTAGGGTAGGAAATGGTCCTTTTCATACTGCTCATTTGAAATCGCATCTAAGACTTCATCTGGATCTGCTGGTCGGATAAATTTGAAAGTCTGCCCTGTTCCGCAAGGGTCCTTAAGTTGAAATTTATCGGTGTTATAGATAAGGTCCATAATTATTTTTGCCCCTAAATAAAGAGTTAAAATAGATTACTTAACATTCATATTGTGACTTTTTATGTAAAGGGAGAGAATGTCTGTGAAAGTGCTGGTACAGAAATGTTGGCACAATGGCCTACTTAGGTGCGTGGTGACGTCGTATGGGGATATCGGGATAATTCAGTGTCTGATGTTGCTATGTACGCCCGTGGAAAGGATCTCCATGAGCAGTTCGTCTCAGCATGAACCCCGGAGTTGCAGTTGATGTGTAAGATGTACGGCATGATATTTGAACTCTTCATTGTTGGAATTATCCGCTTTTCAAGGAGAACGAGAACATGGAAATCAAACCGGAGACCGTACAAGAGTTGACAATAAACCTTTCCCAACAGGATGTTGCCCTTGAGGGCACATTATACATACCCAAAAATGCACAGGGGCTGGTACTTTTTGCCCATGGAAGCGGCAGTACCCGTCACAGCCCAAGAAATCGTTTTGTTGCTCAGTACCTCAATAATGGGTGCTATGCAACCCTGCTCTTTGACCTGCTAACAAAATCAGAAGAGGAACAGGATCTTATCAGTGCTAATCTGCGCTTCCATATCGAATTGCTTTCAGAGAGGCTCTTCGGTGTTGTTGGGTGGGTATTGCTGCAACCGCACCTTAAGAGTTATCCCATAGGTTTTTTTGGGGCAAGTACCGGTGCGGCTGCTTCACTTGTTGCCTCCGTTGGAAGACCGGAAATTAAAGCTATCGTTTCAAGAGGAGGCAGGGCAGATATGGCAGGATCTCTTCTCCGTCAGGTCACCGCACCTACTCTTTTTATTGTGGGCGGGAATGACCACCCCATCATCGACCTCAACAGCAGAGCCATAAATGAGTTAGGTGCCGATGCAAAGGAGATGAAAGTTGTCCGTGGAGCTACCCATCTCTTCGAAGAGCAGGGGGCACTCGATGAGGTTGCGCAATTGGCGTTCGATTGGTTTATGAGATACCTGCACTGAGTGTATCCTCAAGGTTCCTGGATTCCTGGTTAACCATACATCTCTTATATGGTGTGCTTTTACTTGCCCGGCTATTGTTTGAGTGATATACCATACACAAGGCCACACCAGGTAAATCTGCACTGAATTTATGATAATTAGCAACTGCTTCTATTCGCTTACACCTTGACACCAAGACCCACGCTATGGTATTGTTAAGGAAACCTTGATAGATCCCTGAATAATTTACTATGAAAAAAAAACGCTCTCAGATAGCTTTTGATTATCGTCCGCTTGAAAGCAGTTACGCCTCAAGGGGTGTTGGTACGGTAGTATGGAATATTCTTCAACGACTTGCTTACTCTTCAATAGCAAAAGATGTTGTACTTTTTGGTGGTGAAAACCATAAACCCGTTTTTTCGGAATTTACTTATAAAAAAATTTACAGGCCACAGTGTCGGGAATGGATTTGGGAACAGTTGCTATGGCCTTTTGACCTCGCATTCTCATCATGCAGTATCTTTCACTCAACGGTGTCGCTGGGGCCTTTACGCTCTATGGCGCTGCCACTGCTATCGCCGGTGAAAACCATTGCAACTATCTATGATTTAAACTCGCTTAAATGTGCTGACTTATCACCCATCGAAACTCGCAGTTTTTTTAGAGTGCAGGCAAAAGCACTAAAAAAAGTGGCCGCAATCCTTACCATTTCAGACTATGTAAAACGAGATATTGTCGAATACCTCGACGTCGATGAGCACAAGGTATTCGTACTTCCCCTTGGTGTTGATCAAAGGATTAAGTCGGTGTATGACTCAGGAATGCAGTCTGGAAATCAAAATATCACACCATATATTCTGGCGATGGGGGAAACTGCAAATAAAAATATTGAAACAGTAATCAGGGTTTTTCAACGGGTTGCAGGATTGGGATATAATGGAGAACTACGCATTGTTGGTTCCCTTGACAGGCAGGTTTTGTCAGTGAAAAAGCTTTGTACATCATCTCCGTTCAGTGATCGAATTCGCTTTTTTTGTGATATCGACACAGAGACTCTTGTTAAGATGTATTCACAATGCGACCTGTTTTTATTTCCATCAATTTGTGAGGGCTTTGGCTTTCCTGTTATTGAAGCCTTGTACTGCAGAGTGCCGGTAATCTGTTCAAGAAATACCGGACTCGAGGAAGCGGGTGGAGATGCTGTGCTTTATAGAGATTGCGGGGATGTTGAGGGACTTGCAATCGATTGTTTGAAAGTAGCAGATAACAAACTCTTCAAAGTGGAGCTTTCAAAAAAGGGGCGTGCTCACGCTGAACTTAAAACATGGGATCAGACAGAACGTGTTATTGTAGACCTGTACAATAGTCTCAGGTAATTAAAGTTGCAATAAAACAGATAACTATATAATTTATAAATCAACCCAAAACAGGAATGCACAGTGGCAAAAAATCCTTTGGAAAAATATTTCGATGTTTTAGAGCGCGGTGATGGGGTTTACATAAAACATAATCCCGACAAACCTGTTGTGTCGTTGGATGAGTTGGAGTATGCGTTGTCAAAAGAACTGATTATAAATTGTGACTGGGATCTTTTCACTGAAGCTCTGAACAAAAGGCTTGATGAATTTTTCAGAATAGGACCAATATTTGAATACTACCAGACAAATATTGAACAATTTATAGATATTACGATTAATCCTCTTGAAGCAGCGTTGAAGATTGATTCCCAATGTTCCCTGGAATTTATTCTAACAGAAAATCAACTCAGAAATTTCCTTTCTCTAAAAGGTGTGCGTTTCGGAATAGATGATGGGGTGTTAAAAAAGATCGTAGACGAAGCACTGTTTGATGAAAAGGTGGTCGTGGCCAGAGGCAAACCTCCGGTTAAGGGGAATGATGCTCTGATAAATATTGTTGTAGATTTAAAACCGGTATTGAAACCGGAAATTAAACCCGATGGCTCTGTAGATTACAGAAATGTAAAAGCTTTCACTCCCGTTGCATCAGGCCAGTTGCTGGCCAGTAAAACCTTGCCAACAGCGGGTGTTGATGGTGTGTCTGTTAAAGGGGAAACTATTAAGGCAGAGCCTGGAGTGGATAGACATTTGCCAAAAGGACGAAACACCACAATATCAGATGATGGTATAGAACTGATCTCTTTAAAAAATGGTGTTGTATGTGAAGAGAACGGACTGGTATGTGTAAAAGAGATACTGGCTATTCATGGAAATGTCGACTTTAGTGTTGGAAATATCAAGCACAGCGGTGATGTACTGATTAACGGAAATGTATTAGCCGGTTTTTCTGTGGAAGCTAATGGTAATGTTATTGTTAAAGGCGAGGTGGAATCTGCACGGATCATTTCAAGAGAAGGTTTTATCGTCATTGAAAAGGGCGTTATTGGACGGGGAGATACATTTATTAGTGCAAAGGCTGGAATTAGTGTGGCATTTGCACAGGAGACCAAGCTAAAGACTGACAGTTCACTAAGCGTATCAAAATTTATTATTCACTGCGAGTGTTTATGTCAATCTTTCGAGGGGCCGCAATGCAATATTATCGGCGGTACTGTTAAGGCGGAGAAAAGTATCACAGCAAAACAGGTCGGCAGTGAGAAAGAGGTAAAGTCTCTGTTGGTTCTCTATGACAAAATAAAAGAGGGAAGTATTGAAAAACTCAAAGAAATTACCGAGCTGCAAACCAAGCTTGAAAAAGAGTTCAGTATTATTGAACGTCAGCTAAAAAGCAAAGCGGCTATTGTAAAGCAAAGCGGCAAAAATGTCACCAATTATCAACGTGAAGAAGTTAAAAAGTGGATTCAGACTTACAACCAGATGAAAATGAAAGTCAAGTATGTAGAAGATAAAATCGATGAAATTAAACGTAGTATACAGGAACGTGGTGATCACCAAGGACATATTTATGTTTCCGGGCAGATATTTGAGGGTACTCAGTTTGATCTTTTCGGTGCCTCATTGCCTCAAAAACTTCCAATGACCAATAAAAACATACGGGTAGAAGCCGGTGTTACAAAAATAGAAGGGTAGTCCGATGACAGAGATTGTAAAAATAGAGAAAAAAATGAATTATCTGTGGTTTTCTTTTCCTGAAATCATAAATCTTGAGTATCATGTAATTATTGAGGAAAAATTAAAAGAATTTATCTCTTCTGAGGAAAAACTGATCGTTCTTGACTTCAGTAAAACTGCAATGCTCTACTCTTCTGGGCTTGGTCTGCTTATTCGTATCAGAAGACTTGTGCATGAGGCGGGGGGGCATATATATCTTGTGAATGTTAAATCAGAGATGTTTCACCTATTGTCTACTCTCAATCTTGATAAAGTCTTCAATATTTTCCCCACCGATGTGGAGTTTGAGCTTTCACAAGATGAGATACTTGAAGGGTGCTTTGCTGCAGAATCAAACCTTGAGTTCCTGTTTACATCTCAGGTTGAGTCGCAGGTGTGCAGAATGATCTTGGGAGGCAGGATGATCGCTGGCAGGGATTATTCCGACTGCAGTCACTTTTCTCCTCTTACTGATATCTCTGAGTACGTTTTCGACCTCGGGGGACTTGAACTTATTGATAGTGCAGGTATAGACGTACTCTGTTCCATGGCGCAAAAAATCAAGCTCGCCGGTGGTGAAAACAGAATTTTTGGTGCATCTGAACTAATCCGTGATCTCATTGAGGTATTTGATGTTGATGATCTTTTCGTCTTCTTTGATTGCGAAAAGGATGCTCTGGGTTAATCTCCTCAGAACGAGTTCTGTTCAGACTCAGGCCCCTGCAGTATTTCAACTTTTAGCTTTTCTATACGTTGATTATCCATTTCAAGTACAGTGAAGCGCAATCCGTTGTAATCGAACTGAACACTCTCCTGAGGTATATCGCCATATTCATGGTACACAAGCCCGCCAAGAGTGTTGTAATCTACATCATCAAGCTCCAGGTTCAGCTCAAGTTCTTCATTGAAGTCGTGAAGGTCTACAAGTGGATCGACCAGATATACATTGGGGGAGATTTGCACAATTGGTTTCTCTTCCATGTCATATTCATCCTGGATCTCTCCCACAATTTCTTCAAGAATATCTTCCATGGTAACCATACCCGCTGTACCTCCATACTCATCGACAACTATGGCAAGGTGAATGTGCTTTACTTTAAACTCTTTCATAAGGTCATTGATTTTTTTGCCCATCGGTACAAAATGGGGCTTTTTTATCATATTGACCATATCCCACGTTTCAAAATTGTGTTCAGAAATCCAGCTCAGGATATCTTTTGCATACAAAACACCGGTGATCTGATCTATTGATTCATTATAGACCGGAATTCTGGAATGGCCCTCTTCACGGATAATTTTCAGAACCGACTGTATATCTGATTTCATATTAATACCCTTTATATCGATCCTTGGCACCATTATTTCATCCACATTGGTGTCACTTAGGTCAAAGATACTTCTGATCATCTCGCGCTCCTCTTTGTTAAGGGCTTCAGATGCATCCTTGGAGGTGATCCGTAACTTCTCCTCATCGGTCAAAAATGAGAGTTTCTCATCATATTGGACTACTTTGAGAAGCACGTTGTAAATTGCTACAAAAACGGATACAAACGGTATCAAAAACAGACTTAAAAGACGATAGAAATAGTAGCAAACCGCTACATAGTTTCTATACCAACGCAATGCAAATGCTCGGGGTATATGATATGCAAACAAGCTAAGGAAGATTACAGAGAAAAGAGATGACCATGAAAATTGTTCAAGGAATGTATTTTCGGGGAAAAGCTTTCCAAAATAGCTAAAACACACTATGCCAAAAGTGGTGGTGGATATAATCTTCCCAAATGCAACATTACCGCTGAGAATCTGGCTCTTCTTTAGTACCTTTTCTATTCGTGAGGCGTAGAAACGAAGGTGCTCGTCTTCTGATGCTTTGGTACGATCAACGGATGAGAAAACAATTTTTACCACTGAAAAAAATACCGAAAGAATAAAACTGATTATCAAATTTGCTATAAAAAACGAGTCTGTTGGATAATTACCCAAAAAAATACCTCCTCTGTATGTTGCCTATCTGCTATGTTTGGTAAACCTGTGTCCACTCAAAAAGAGTCGCCAAGATATCTGCGCTCCTTTGTCTCCATTATTTCTCGTTCATCAGCAACATAATGACAATACCCTAGTAAATGTAAAAAACCATGCACAAACAGTCTCCTCACCTCCTGTTCATACGTTACACCATATCTTCTGGACTGAATGTCAGCGCGCTGCAAAGATATATAGATCTCGCCTAAAAAATCCGGATCGTTAAAACAGAATGACAGGACATCTGTAGCTTTATTAATTCCCCGGTATTGAGCATTTAGTTTTCTGATTTTGTAGTCAGAACATAAAATCACTGATGTGTTTTGAGCTGAAGGAACATTTTCTGCCGTTACCATCTGTTGGGCAACTTCTTGTAAGGCTTGTTCCGGCATGGGGAAACCAGTATAGTCATGGTAGATCTGAACCGACAGAAAATCTCTCCTTTAGAACGGTAATTGAATTAAATTAATTGACTGTATCCGTATATGTATATAAAATAAATATTGAGTAGGAAAAAATGAACAAAGAATATATGACCCCCTCGCTCGCAAAAGGAGACTGTTCTATGAAAATGCGTTTTCCACAGCGTATGCTCTTTATTATTGCAACTCTTGTCCTTTACGGCTATTCCCAGACGGCGCAACGAACAAGCTCTGTCAGCAGCATAATCGGCACTGTTCAGATTCGAAGAGGAGAAGGTTCCAACTGGAGAGAAGTACGTCCTGGAATGCCCCTGAGAGAAAAAGATGCATTAAGAACCTTTGTGGAATCGCAGGTTGAACTTGAGCTTTCAGACGGGTCAATCCTTAGAATGGGGGAAAATACAACTCTGGAAATGTCGCTATTAAGCCACGATGAAGATGTACAGAACACCTCGGTAAGAATTCTTAATGGGAATGTAATGGCCAATATCAGAAAGCTTATTAATGCCAACTCCTCATTCGACTTCGAAACCCCCACTGCTACTGCTGGTATAAGAGGTACCAAAGTAGGTTTTAATGTGGGAAGCAATACAACAGTTATAAGGGTCTATGAGGGTGTTGTTTATGTAAAACCGACTGGGGCAACACAGGGAGTGGAACTCACTGATGGACAGATGGCTCTTATTGAAGATCAACAGACAGGTGTTGTTGTGGAGGATATCGACGAAATAACCGACGACGAAATAACCGACGACCAGGCTAAGGCTGGTGTTGATGTTGAGATCCATCGAGCGATCAGTGCTCCAGCAGAGGGGCAGACAGTTTCATCTACATTGGTCTCCATTACTGGTACTACTAATCCAGGTGCTGACGTTCTGGTTTCAGGAATCAGAATGGTTGTCGCCTCGGACGGATCATTCAGGGGACATGTTCCTCTGCCGGATGAGGAGGGGGAGCATCTGCTCGAATTTGAATTCAACTATCAGAGTCGAACAGTAAGAGCAGTGCGGACTGTACGGTACACTCCTGAATTCAATTTTGTCATTCAAAGTCCTGCAGAGGGGCAGGAGTTTACCACAACCAGAATTCAGTACAGGGGAGAATTACAGCCAGCTTCTGCAGAATTAAGTATTGACGGGCGCAGAGTTCAGGTGGCTGCAAATGGCCTGTTTTCAGGGGTGCATATGATTCCTGAAGAAGAGGGTGAGGTGCACCTTGAATTTACAATTATTTCCGGTGAACGCAGCCGTACTGAAACGAGAACCGTTGTCTATCGGCGTCCACCAGACACCCAGGCGCCGATTATTCAGGGAACGCTTCCCGAAGTCTCCAGGCAGCGCAGGCTTGTTTTTACAGTTATTGACAGAACACCTGACGATGAAATTACCTTTTTCACTGAAATGAATGGGGTAAGAGAGAGAGAGAGCGGACCGCCCAATTCTCCATTCTATCTGAATCTTCTGGATGGTATTCATGATTATGTTGTTTATGCTGAGGATAGGGCTGGAAATCGTTCACAGCGCCTTGCCCGTACCGTGGCGTATTTGGAGTCTGCTGTGTGGCAAATAAGAATGAGGCGGCCGGCAGGGGACGCTGTTGTTCATATTCCACCCTATGCCCCTTCTGCCAGTGGGTTTACACCACGATATACAATAGAACTATCCATAGAAAATCTTCCGGATCAAAACCCTGCACTTATCAGGGAGATAACTGTTTCAAACAGTGCCATAGGATCACCCGTAAGCCGCAGGAACTTGTCGCATGTTGACTTTCTTGAGTTTGATGTTGAACTGGACAGAGATAAGCCAAACCAGATAACTGTTCAAGTCCGGGATGTAAACGATGTCATAAAAACAAGGCAATTCAAGATAAATGTTCGTTAAAAAACTCTGTAAAGGAGAGATTGTCCCGTGAGGTTCATAATTAAAAGGATCAACACACCAATACTTATTGTAGTGCTGTTTAGTTTTCAGTTTTTGCCGGCACAGAGTGAATATGATGATGACAAGAGTTTGGCACTCAATTACAATACCATTATTGAATCCGGGATTATGTATGGAATGTTCAGGCAGGAGGATGGACCTATTCTCATTACCGGAGACATCGTTGTCCCTGCAGGGCAGGTGCTGGAGTTTAGTCCGGGTACGGTTATCCATTTTTCAGAAGGGGTTGGAATTACTGTTTTCGGTGAGATTCGTGCACAGGGAACTGTATCGGAGCCGATAGTTTTCAGTTCTGCCTCACCTGACCCCCAACCCTCTGACTGGGATATGATCTACTGTCGTTCAAGGACTACTTCACTGTTTGAACATTGTGAGATTCGCTACTCAAGGAGGGGGGTAGTTGTTGAGAACGGCTCACTCATCATTAACCGTACCACTTTTAAAAGTAATGAGATGCACGCTCTATCAATAACCAACTCCGTAGTTGACATAAGTGAGTCATCAATCCGTAATGGTCATAAGATTGGTATCCTCTCGCAGCAAGGTGCCCTCCTTTCTGCAAACAGCATAAAGCTTGAAGACAATGAAACAGCACTCTTTTTAATGGATTATTCACAGGCTTTTTTTAATGGTGGTGTGATTCAGAACAACTCAAACGGGGCAATCGTTTCGGAAAATGCTGTTTTTTCACTGGATGAAACTGATGTAACCAAAAACAGCACCGGAGTTATAGCAACCGCTGGGAGAGCACGTGATCTCAGAAGGCTGATCTATTCAAATTCAAATGATTATCGGCGTATTTCCCAAGATAACTTGCTTGAGATGGCCCGATCGTATGACATAAGCTCCTTTCAACGTGCTATTTCGATCGATATAGAGACCTTTGAACCGGGAATAACTGTAGAAACAACTCGTGATCAGGTTACATCAGGAAGCTTCATCGGTAATATAACAACCGGATTCAGCTATTACAGACCACGGTCACTTAAGCACCCTCTTGGCACAAGGGGTGTTGAATACGAGTATGACTTCAGGTCGGGTATGGTGATTGATTCAACAGTGACCTACAGAGACACTGTTATCTATCAAAGCCGGTATTTAGGGGAGCAAAGTGATCAACTCTATGCTGGTTTACAGCCCGAAATTCAAATTTTCGCCAGTGGTAAGCAGCGGGGTGTCGATGTAAACCTTTTGATTGATATGCATGGAAATCAATGGCTCAAACCCAACAATTACCTGCGAAAAAACCTTTTTAATCTCTCTTTTGACTATGGGGATTATTCCCTTGTTGTGGGTGACTTCTATGAAAGTGGATCGGAAACGTCAATTTCAGGAAGACACATGACCGGTTTGCGCCTTAAGGGGGGCCGCGGTGATATGGGGAGGGGCATTAAGAGGTTTGAGTACAATCTCTCTGCCGGGGAATCTGAACATTCCCGTGATGTCGGAGAGCACTCTCTTGATATTTACAACGATGTGGTAGACTCCGGAATGTCTGTTCGTCAGCAGGTAACCTATGTGCTTTCGGGAAGCGTAAGGCCTGTGCGCAACTTTTTGTTTTCAACCCGTGGAATAATTTCACGTGATCAGATTGATATGCCACTTTTTAGAACACCGATAAGTGATCCTGATGCACCGGAGCCGGTGAGTGCCCAATCCGGGAGTATAGAGGGACGGCTGTGGTTGATGGATGGAGCTCTTGAGGTCTTTGCAAATATCGACCTTGGAAACCATGATACCGTACCAGATAATCAACGGGATGATATCGCCTGGTACAAACCTGAAATCAGGGCCGCATACTCTGAAGTCTTCAGTCTTTTAAGAACTAGTGATGATTTCAGCTCGCATTTTTCATTCCATTCCGGCGTTTTGGCCTTCGTTCAGGGTTATCGTATGGGTCTAAGTTATATGGAAATCTCTGCGGACTATTTTTCAGCCGGAAACCCCTATCTTGAACCTGACAAACGCATTCTAGGGTACAGTATCGATAAAAACTTCTCGGAAAACCTTGCCGCAGCTGCCGAGTATCAGTATGAACGTACCATGAAATCATCAAACCCTCTCGACAGGAACATCGTAAGATTAAGAACCACCTATCAGATAGAGCCGCATCTCCCGGAATTTACCGTCAGTTATGATATGCATCTACGCAACTCCAAAAGAACCCAGAGAATGTCATATACCAATGATGATGATCAGGTACTGTTTTTTGACTCAACCTATACTGTTGCAGATATAGGGAATCTTTTCAGCCTTGAAGGACGTCAGAGCTTTGATGGGGGGCTCTCATATAGTCTTCGGTATCAGTTTCTTCATGATAATGATATGACCAACTATCCTGACTCCTCGCTCTTGGACCTTGGAGATGGCGTACAGCACCAGGTAAGTGGCTCATTAAACTACAGGCATGACAATCTTTTCAGAAACAGATTGCAAGTTCGTGTAGCCACAAGAACTGTTAACAGAGATTCGCTTCAGGGTATCAGTTGCAGAATAGGGGACTGGTTCACACTCACCGTTCTTCCCGGTAAGTTGAATCTGACTCTTGGGGCCGAGTATAGCTGGAAAAGAGATCGGGATTACAACCATACGCTTCAGAAGTGGAATGATTTTGTATATGCCAAATTTCTTGGAGGCGAATCAGTAGTTCGTTATACTATCTCTCACCGAATGGCGTTGTCGTTAAAGGGACGGTACGAGAAGAGTTATGATGAATTTATCGGTTCCGGAGAAAACTACACAATGAAGATGGGCGGGTTGCACCTGACCTATCTTTTTTAGGCAGGGGTTGTGTTTCTAGAGAGTAATATCGGAATCGATGTGAGATGAGTCGTCTATAAATGCCACAGCAGAGCTGTCGTTTACAATGGTTACGCTGTCGGCTATTGTAACATTTTTCCCGAATCTAACATCACCTTGAATACAGAGAGCTTTGCAATTGATTAATGATGGGGCGCCATGGGGAAATCGGTCCTGCAGCTGATCGATATGGCCGTAGTACTGAGGATCAAGCGAGATATCGATCGAGCCCTCTTTTCTTGCAGGATTTACAACAATATGGTAATCGTCGGTTAAAACGTAATAATCGGACCACAAAAGCAGCAAGTCTTCGCAGCTTTTCACTGGTGAAAATCTGGTTCTTGGAACTCTCAGTGCGCTGCTGTTATTGAACACCGATATGGCCGAGCCCATGGCACTTTCCAGCTGGTAAACGGATGGTGAGCTGCGGTGTTTGGGGTCGAGATGTTTGGTGTTGATTATCAGAGGTAGCCTTAACTGGTTGTCGTTTTGATTGAGGGTGTCATATAAAGACCCAAGGTCTATCCAAAGATTATTGGTATTGAAGTACCTGTGAAGAGTGATGTCGGTAAATGCTGTGCGGTCTTTTTCGGAACACTGAACTGACTCACGTAATACGAATCTGCCGTCTTTTGTTTTTGCAAGATGCCCCCCCTTACGGTCCATGTGTGTCCGGTCAGTTACCTCCATAAGGAATGAAAAACCTTTGCTGGCAAAGTATCCAAGGACATTGGTATCAAGTGCTGCGCCAAGGTTATCGATGTTAGAGACAAAGGCATATTTGTAGTTGTGTTCAAGCAGCTTTTCAAGGATACCGGTAGTGAAAAGTGTGCTGTAGATATCGCCATGTCCTGGTGGATTCCATTCAAGAGAGGGGTTCTGGACACAACATGCAGGTTCAAGGGTTTTCTGAATGATTTTGGGGAATTTGTTCTGCAAAAAAGAGAAAGGAAACACTGTTTTCAAATCTGGATAGTTGCTCAATACCGCCGAAGAATCCTTTTCGGTTTTAAAACTGTTCATTAAAATAAGGGGAATAGTGACACCGAATGTTCTGTTTAGATTTCGTATCTGGAGAGCGGTTATATCAAGAAATGAGCAGCTGTTTTTAACGGAGATGAGGGATTTGGCTTTATCAAGACCCATTGTGGTGCCAAGTCCACCATTGAGTTTCAGTACCACGGTTTGACTCAGTGCTTTATGGATATCGAGGTTCGATCTCTCTATCGACTCGAGATTTTCAAGATCCGCCGGTTGAACCGGATCTATTCGTTGCTCTGAAATAGTTCCGCAATCGCTGTCGCAGAGCTGTTTGAAATAGTAGAGAAAAGAGTCTATGGCAACAGATGGAAGATTCTCCATTGCCATCTTTTTCACGAAAAGATTCTCTTTGCTATTATTTTTTTGCATAACTGCTTATCTTGATATCTTCTTGATTTCATAGTTCATAGTGGCACGGGGAGCCTGCACTTCCACCTTGTCACCCACTTTGTGACCCAAAAGAGCGGTTGCAACGGGCGAGTTAACCGAGATTTTGCCCGAAGCCGGATCGGCTTCTTCGGTACCGGTGATAAAGTATTCGATCTCCTCTTCGAAGTCGAAATCCCAAAGAAGCACCTTTGTTCCAATTATCACTTTATCTGTTGAAACAGAGTTCATATCAACGATTACCGCATTGGCTACCTTCATATCTAACTCATTTATCCTGATCTCGTTCATCTGGAGCGCGTGTTTTGCTGCTTCATACTCCGCATTCTCTCTAAGGTCACCAAAGGAACGAGCATAATCAAGCTGCTTGGCTATCTCCTGGCGACGCGTAGTCTTTAAATACTCCAATTCTGATACCAACTTTTTGTGCCCCTCTTCAGTAACATACGTTTTTTCCATACCGACCTCCTGACCCAAAGGTGAAGACAAAAAAAAAGCCTCCTTCACCGATAGTCCCACAGGTGAAAAAGCCATAAGATATTTTTGTTCGCATTAAATTATATTTTCAAATTACATCAAGTCCTATTCAAATGCAAAAAATAAGCGAAACTCAAATGAAATCAAAAATCGAAAAACTAAACCACATCATTGCTGATTATAGATCGGTTGCAATTGCCTTTTCTGGTGGTGTGGACAGCACCCTACTGGCTGCTGTTGCAAAAAAAGTACTGGGAAAAGAGAATGTAATTCTGGTTACCGCCAACTCTCCCACATTCCCTCAATATGAATTTGACCAATCGCGTACAATTGCTGATTTTCTTGACCTGCAGCAGCTTGTTATTGACACAAATGAACTACAAAACAGACAATTCTCCATCAATACGCCCCAAAGGTGTTATTATTGCAAAATGGAGCTCTTTTTAAAAATTAAAGAAACCGCCTCCGAAAGAGGGGTTGACCACGTTATTGAAGGCAGCAATCATGATGACCTTTCCGATTACCGGCCAGGTTTGCGTGCAATTAATGAGCTGGGAATCAAGTCGCCTCTTTGTGAATCCGGTTTGACAAAAAGTGAAATCCGTCAGTTATCTTCCAATCTGCATCTTCCCACTGCCAATAAACCCTCCATGGCATGTCTCTCAAGCCGCTTCCCTTATGGTGAAGAGATCACGGAAGAGAAACTCAAAAGAGTCGCTCTGGCTGAAGATGGACTAAGAGAACTGGGTTTTGTGCAGTTCAGGGTCAGAAGTCATGGCACACTTGCTCGGATCGAAATAGGGGAGTTGCAACAGGATGAGGCCTGGAGGATGAGAGATCAAATAGGGGAGCTCTGCAGATCCGCCGGATTTACCTTTTCTGCGCTTGATCTCAGGGGATACAGAACCGGGGCCATGAATGAAGCTCTCAGTACACCTTAACTCCACCCCGCAGGTGTTAAGTTAAGGAACTCATAATGATGGGTAAGACAGTTGTAGTATCCGCTCACCCTGCCTGCCCTCGACCCGTCTCTCAGCCATCTTTCGCAGCAGCCTGCAGCAGAGGACTGCGAGCTGTTTGGTGAGGAGGGCAGGGCTCCTTGTCGGAGGGAGCGACGGTCTGCCAGAGATGAATAGCTCCTGCTTTTTGTTGTAATTCAACGATATACTCTGTTTTTTTTGGTTCACCAGAGGGATTTTTAGTTGTATCAGCCAGCTTTCTGCTGAAACTTTGTTGACATCAGTCGGGCTGCTATTCTTAATAAGAGTCGCTCTATTTACTAGCCCATCTTTCGTATCATATTTACAATAAAACTAAACAATGTAAATCAATATCGAGAACTCTGCTAAATTAAGCCACTTAATTGGTAAAAAAACGTTTGTTGGCCCGTCGGAGTCATTTCATGCTTAGACTACTCTTCAATGCGCAAATTGCCCTTTTTTAATAAAAAAAGAGGTGATAGACAATTATTGAAAAGTTACAGCATAAGTAGGTGCGAAAGTTGGGCTCACTCCACACTTAAGTCAGAACAGCAAGCTTTTCCATAAAAAAAAACACCCTGCGAAATTGCAGAGTGTTTTTTTTGACCTTTTAAACAGTCCCCTTTTACTGTAATTCAGATTGTAAAGCCGGTTCTGTTTCCGGGATCAATTCATCTTCACTAAAATCTGAAATGATTGTGTCCGCAGTTACATCCGTTTTCTCACTTCTGCGCAGATTGTCCTCTGCATGACTAAGCATCTGAAGATAGTTGGCATTATCAGGGTCTCTTTGCAGTGCTTCTTTCATTTTTTCCACTGCAAGCTCATACCTGTTGCTAAGCATGTAGAACTCATGTCTTAAAGCACGTGGGCGCCAATCCCAGGGAATCATCTCTGAACAGCGGCTCATCAGGTCGATAGCTGTTTCAATCGTTTCTTTATACTGTACTTCAAGGTTACTCAACTGTTGGTTGTGCGTATCACGACCATCTGCAACTGCAACTTGTGTTTTTAGTTGTTCTATCTGGTTTTGCATATTTGGAAGCATCTCCCGGATATGCAGTGCTGTTTGGATAAAAACTGCTGAATAATTTGACAGCAAGTTGCGGGAGGTTGAATTGAGCCGTTCGGCATCTTCACCAAGGCCACGGAATTGGTACACATTGTCCAGAAGATCAATCGTTCTTTCCATATCAAACTGCTCTTTTTGTGGTACCCTGTAGGGCATGATCCGGTTTACAAGACCCTGCGATTTAAGGTGGGGACCCAAGCCCATAAGATTGTTATCCGAGACTGTTATGGCGATATAGATCGGTTTTTCCCACGCATTAGCATCAATAATATGCAATAGCATCCAGTCCTGAACACGCATGACATTGTGCTGCTCAACTGTTGGCAATTGTACCGATATACCAGCTCTTTTCATATTGTAGGCGGTAGGAGTTGTTATAAAATTCCTCTCAGGACGCAATCGGTGAATAGCATCCTCGCTCAATCGTATGGGGACTGTTGGCTCAAGTTTCTGCAACTGTTTTATGTACCAATCGGTGTTGAGAAGGCTCAGATTAACCACCCGTACATCGGTGCGTATGCCGTAGGCCTCCTGAAGAGCCCAAAGAGGAAAGGTGTCATTGTCCCCATTGGTGAAAAGAACACCATTCTCTTTACAACTCATCAGAAGATTGTAGGCATAATCATAGGCAATCCAATCCTGGGAACGGTTATTGAGCTGATGATTTGTAACCAAAGGCACTGCCGGGGAAGCTACAAGAAGAATCGCCAACGCCGGTGCAACCGTTGAGCGCAGGAAATTATCCTTTGAGCCAAATAATTTATGGAGAAGAGCGGCTATTGCCAAGCCAATCCACATTCCGTAAAACATAAATCCTGCAGTAAAGAAGTAGTCTCGGATCCTTACCTCTCGGTGAACGGTGGGTGCGGGGCCCTGACGACCCATTTGGACCCAGTGCTGGTAAACATCCCTTGAATCCGGACGGGTACCGTCCGAGAAATTGATGTATAAAACCAACCCGACACTGGTCAACACGGCTAAGGTGATGAGAAGTATCGCAACGGGACGGTTCCTTTTAAACAGATAAGCCCAACCGAAAAACATCAGTGCTGTTGGAATAAGATAGATCAATAACTTGAATGTGCCACTAAGCAATCCGTCAATAAAGAAACTGCGTTCGGTGTCATGGGCACCAAGCCTGAAAAATTGTGTCAGATGAAAACCGCCCCATCCCATATGTCCTTCAATGCCAAACTGATTGGCAAGTGCCCCACGGCGCCAGAACATCCGGGAAATCATGCTTTCTGATCCGTACTGACGTCGTTCCAAAACGTTAATGAGTGATTCCCAGTTATCGGGCTGATTCATGTTAATCATCGGCTCAAGGGTGGAACGAATTGGGATGAAGGTGTGAACAGAGAAACCTAAGAGAGCAAAAAAGGCCAGCCAGAAGCATAGTCTCCACTTGTAGGTGTTATTCTTTGATGAGAATGCGATTACAAAGAGAGCAGCTGCTGTAACAGGGCCGATCCAGATAAAACCGGAGAGGGTGTAAAGGATTGAGCCCATTGCAAATGCGGTTGCCCAGAAACGCCAGTCACCTCTCTTCTCTTTATCCACCATGATTACAAATAAAAACACCGGAGGCAGTATGATCATGGTGTACATGTGCAGTCCTATGCCAAGGAATGCTATAAATGTTATAAGGACTAGTAATCGGTCACGGTATACATTTGTACTTTGGTACCATTTAAGGATAAGCCAGGTACAGATCGCTATTGCAAGCATTGAGGTATTGTACGTTGAGGTTTCAACTGCACTGAACCAGAAGGTATAGCCAAAAACCGCGAAAAGCCCTGCTGTTATCCCACCGACATAAACCGTAATCCTTTTGTGCAGATTGTCCGGAATACCTGTAAAGGATACGATCACTCTCACCGCGGCTAAATAGATAAACATCGCAGTTAAGGCACTCATCACCACAATCGAAAAATTCATCCGGTAGCCAACATCCTCAAAAAAACTGAATCCCATACTTGCCACTCTCATTAGGAGCACAAAAAGAGGGTTGCCGGGCGGATGAGGAATTCCCAGTTTGTGACCAGCTGAAATATATTCTCCACAATCCCAAAATGATACCGTTGGAGCAACGGAAGTAATGAACGCAAAAAATGCAATCAGGAATACGCCAACAGCTATAAGACGATTAGTTCGTGCATGAACAGGTTCCAAAACCAGGTCCTTTCTTAAAACTCATCGGAAAAGTTAGATTTATACCTTCTTTATAATTGAAAGCAATAAAATACAGCGATTCAGACCAGAGGGTCAATATGGAAATACGCAGCAGAGATCTTTTTATTATTTTCATCATCAAAGATAGGACAATAACTTTTTCGATAAGTGCAGCACAATATTTTTTTTACACAGGCAAATAGTATGTTTAAGGCCTGTGTATACAATTATACTATATAACAATGGTTTGTACCTGAGGCCTGGAGAAAATTATGGCAGAAAAATTTATCTATTACATGAGTGGTTTAACGAAGACTCATCCTCCCGCAAAGACGGTCCTCAAGGATATATCGCTCTCCTTCTACTATGGAGCCAAAATCGGTATTATTGGGGTAAACGGTTCGGGAAAAAGTACGCTGCTTAAAATCATGGCAGGTTTGGATACCGAGATACAGGGCGAGGCCTGGCTTGAAAAGGGAAGAACCGTAGGGTATCTGCCGCAGGAACCACAGCTGGATGATGATCTGGATGTGAAAGGAAATGTAGAGCTTGCGGTGAGCGATACCCGCAGACTGCTTGAGGAATTTGAGGAGATTTCTGCAAAGTTTGCAGAACCGATGAGTGATGATGCGATGGAAAAGCTGCTAGACCGCCAGGCGAAACTACAGGATAAAATAGATGCAGTTGATGCATGGGAACTTGATCGCCAACTTGAAATTGCTATGGATGCACTGAGATTGCCTCCCGGTGATGCAATGGCAGCCACCCTCTCCGGCGGAGAAAAAAGAAGGGTGGCGCTTTGCAAACTGTTGCTGCAAAAACCTGATCTGCTTTTACTTGATGAGCCGACCAACCATCTCGATGCAGAGTCTGTGGCCTGGCTCGAGCGGTTTCTCAGAGAGTATGCCGGTTCTGTAATCTTAGTTACTCACGATCGCTACTTTCTTGATAATGTGGTAGAGTGGATTCTTGAGCTGGACAGGAGCAGAGGTATACCGTGGAAAGGCAACTACGCCTCCTGGCTTGAGCAAAAAACCGAACGAATGGCTGATGAGGAGAAACAGCAAAGCAACAGGCAAAAAAGACTAAGACAGGAGTTGCAATGGGTGCAGATGTCTCAGAAAGCACGCCAAGCTAAAGGAAAAGCCCGTCTGAATGCTTATGAAGAGCTTCGCTCACTGGAAATTCCCGAAGATATGAATACTGCAAGTATCATTATTCCTCATGGACCCCGATTGGGTAATGTCGTTATTGAAGCAAATGATCTTTCCAAAGCCTATGGAGACAACCTGCTCTTTGACAATCTCAACTTTAATCTCCCCCGTTCTGGAATTGTGGGTATTATCGGTGGTAACGGCGCAGGGAAAACAACTCTGTTAAAAATGATTACCGGCAAGGAAACACCTGATTCTGGTACACTCAAGATCGGAGAGACGGTAAGTTTAAGCTATGTTGACCAGGTGCGTGATGCACTTGATGGTGAAAGGAGCGTCTTTGAGGAGATCACCGGTGGCAATGATGTCATAAGTTTAGGGAACATTGAGATGAATGCAAGGGCCTATGTTGGTAAATTTAACTTTTCTGGATCTGATCAGCAGAAAAAAATAGGCAGTCTCTCCGGTGGGGAGCGCAACAGGGTGCATCTGGCAAAAATGCTTCAGACCGGAGGAAATGTGCTTCTGATGGATGAACCGACCAATGACCTTGATGTTGAAACGCTGCAGACCCTGGAGCAGGCTATAGCTGATTTTTCGGGTTGTGTTGTGGTTGTCACTCATGATCGCTGGTTTCTGGATCGTATCGCGACACATATACTTGCCTTTGAAGGCGATAGCACCGTCATATGGCACGAGGGGAACTATCAAAGCTATGAATTGGACAGACGCCAAAGATTGGGCATTGACGCAGATCAGCCGCATCGAATAAAATATAAACCACTTCATCGATAGGGGAAATATATGGTTGAAGATACGCTAAAGCGGATCGAAAGAGAAATTATAGGCAATGATAATTTGTCTCAGGAAAAAAAACAGCAGCTCACAGGCCTGCTCACAGAGCTTAAAGAGCAGATTTTAAACCTTAACAATACCAATACCATTGATGCTGCAAGTATTGCAAACTACGCAGAAACATCTATAAGAGAGGCTACGCGGCAAGAAAAATCTTCTGAACTGCTAAGTCACAGTATTGAGGGGCTCTCTTTGTATGCGAAAAAATTCGAGGTGTCACACCCTACACTTATTGGGGTGATTAACACAATCGGACAGACCCTTGTAAATATTGGAGTGTAGTTGGTTGGGTAAAGAAAAAATCGGAGGGGAGAGGATTTGAACCTCCGGTAGGGTTGCCCCTACGCAGGTTTAGCAAACCTGTGCCTTAAGCCGCTCGGCCACCCCTCCATAACGGAAGACTAATATACTCTATTCTAACTACATATACAAGAGTTTATGTGTAAAAGAACAGATTTATGGATTTTGGATGACTTTTTCTATTTTTTGTCCGATAACTTTAAAATAATTGCGTTTAATAGTATTTTTTTATACCAAATAGGGTGCATTATAGTTATAATCTATTTTAGATCTGTTTTTTATGTCCAACTTGTTTTGTTTTAACATGATGATCTCTGTGGAAGATGGAATGTAATTTTATTGTTCCATATTCTTCATATCTGCAACGGATTCTCAATTTCTATGAACAGTAAAAATCTTCGCGATACTTTTTACAGGTATCTTCGCTACTTTCTGGCAAAAGATGAATCTACGGCCACACTGTATGACAAATACATGGCCTTGTCGTATGCTATCAGGAGTGAGCTTGTCGATCACTGGATCGAAACCCAAAAGCAGTATAAACTAAAAGCTCCAAGAAGAGTCTATTACCTTTCCATGGAGTACATCTTCGGCAAGAGTCTTCAGCAGAATATCGTTAATCTCGGAATTAATAATCCTATCGAGTCGGCTCTGGAATCCCTCGGTTTTTCAATTGAAAATCTGCTTAAGCAGGAAGATGATTTCGAACTCGGTAACAACGGAAAGGCAAGAACTGCTGCCTGTTTACTTGAATCAGCGGCATCACTGAATCTGCCGGTTACCGGGTATGGCTTGCGTTATGATTATGGACAGTTCAAACAACAGATTGTAAATGGTGCACAGTTTGAAAAACCCTATGACTGGCAACATCGTGGCCATCCCTGGGAAATTGTACGACCGGAATACTCCTGCATGGTACAGTTTGCCGGTAACTGCCACCCGATAGATCAATCAAATCTGCTAGGGCCTTACCAGTGGAATGGGGAAGAGATGGTTCATGCCATCCCCTATGATGTGCCTATTGCTGGTTATTGCAACAGTACGGTAAACACCTTGCGGCTATGGTCTGGAAGAGCCGATGAAGAGTTTTTTCCAGATTATATCAATCATGGTGACTATGTAAGGGCTTGTGATGAGAACAGCAGATCCGGACAGATAACCAAAGTGCTTTTTCCTGAGGAAGATGTACGACGGGCCCATGAGTTAAGATTGAGACAACAGTACTTTTTTGTCAGTTCATCTCTGCAGGATATTGTCAGACGTTACAAGTCCAATCACGGTGTACTTGAAAATATTGACCAAAACATGGTAATACAGATTAACGGCAGCAGGTGTGCACTTGCCATTCCTGAGTTATTGCGAATTCTTATAGACAATGAAAATGTCCCTTGGGAAAAAGCCTGGAACATAACCAGAAACGTTTTTGCATACAGTAGTTCTGCTGTAAACAGGGATAATCTGGAAATCTGGCCGGTGTATAAGCTTGGTCAGGTGCTGCCAAGAATTATGCAGATCATTTTCGACATTAATCAGGCTCATCTTGATGAAATAATAGCAAAGTACGGCCACGACAGCTCTCTGCTCAGAGAGTTGTCACTTATTGAAGAAGGAGAGGTGAAAATGATCAGGTTTGCCGATTTGGCCGTTACCGGTTCATTTTCGGTGAATGGCGTATCCAAAGCCCAGACTGATATTCTCACCCAAAAGGTGTTTCCCCATTTTTCTAAATATTTTGATCATCGTTTTAATTGCAAGACAAATGGTGTGGCTCACCGCCGCTGGTTGTTAAACGTAAATAAACCCCTCGCCGACTTTTTAACTAAAAGTATAGGAGATTCGTGGATCAGTGATTCCGAACAACTGATACGTTTGGAAAAAATAGCCGATAATCGCAAAAAAATTGAGCAACTTGCGGATTTGAGAAGAGCGGCTAAAAGGAAACTTGCAGGAATATTAAAAGATAATTTAGGTGTTTCTATAAATGATGAGATGCTTTTTGATGTTCAGATCAGAAACTTTCATTCTGGCCGAAGGCAGGATCTTCACCTTTTAAATGTTCTGCACCGCTATTTAAAGGTTAAAGAGGGGGAGAAAATGGTCACTCCCCGGGTACACATATTTGGAGGAAAGGCATCCCCTTCCGATTTTCTCGCAAAACAGACCATTCATCTGATAAATCTTGTTGCTGAACTGATCAACAACGATCCCGATGTAAATGATGAAATGAAGGTGGTGTTCATACCTGATTTTGGTATGAGCTGGGCAGAAAAGATTATTCCTGCAGCAGACCTTTCGGAGCAGATATCAAATCCGGTATTTGAACCTTCTGGCACATTCAATATGAAATTTGCACTTAATGGAGCCATTACAATTGCAAGCCGCAGTGGTTCAAATATAGAGATGGTGGAAAAGATCGGGGAAGACAACATATTTGTTTTTGGCAAAAGTGTTCAGGAGTTGGAACGTCTCCAAAACTACAACCCATCTGATGTTCTTAATGTAGATGAAGATCTTAAAAAACTATTCTCCTTTATTGATAACTTCTTGCAATCATTGTCCGATGGACATGCAATATACCCGCTGATCTCCTCGATTTGTGATTCCGACAGACAATTCGTCTTGCTTGATTTTAGAGACTACCTGGAAAAACAGAAGCAGATTGATCACCTTTACAGAGACTCCTTCGGATGGTTCCAAAAAAGTCTCATAAATACAGCAAGGAGCGGTTGGTTTTCAAGTGACCGTGCCCTAAGGGAGTACGCTCGGTCTGTATGGAAAATTATGCCATGACTAAAAACAATGAACTAAGTGGTATATCGGTTGTTTCAGGGTGGGGTGTTGGTAAAGCCTATTTTGTCGGACGTGCTGTCAAAAACGTCTCTACGGTCAATATTACCCGACAGGAAGTCGGTAATGAAATCATGCGTTTCGGTGAGATCAGGGAAGAGGCCAAGAAGGACTATCGGCAGCTGATCAATCAAGGCGCCGAAACGACACTCGATTCCTCAATATTAAATATTTATGAGCACATTCTCGATGATCCTGCTTTTATTGGACAGGTCGTAGAGACTATTGCCACCAGACTTTATGATCTGGAGAGTGCAATACGAACTGTATCGGAAGATTTTATCACCCGCTTTGAATCTGCTGGGACCTCCTATTTTAAAGAGAGAAGCAGCGATATGGTTGAGGTGTGCGAGAAACTTGTCTCATGCATACACCAGGACAACGGCAGAGCCCGCTCCTTTATAGAGCCGGTGGTGTTGGTGGTACTGAGGACATTTACACCAACAGATATCCTCTCTTATGACAAATCAAAAATTCAGGCTGTTCTTACCACCAGTGGTGGAAAGACCTCTCATGCTGCTATTTTGGCCCGTTCATATTCAATACCGGTGGTCTCCGGTGTACACAATATAACCGACAAGATCCATCCCGGTGACCAGGTGTTGGTTGATGCAACTGCCGGAACCGTGTTTGTTCGTCCCACTGCAACTCTCTTGAATCACTACAAACGCCCCCACGATACGGAAGAAAAATTAGAAAGACTAAAAACCAGATGGCGCAAGCCGGTTTACACCAAAGACGGTGTAAAACTGGACATTCTTGCTAATATTTCACTCCCTGATGATGTCGATGAAGCAATAGACAATGGCGCCGATGGGATCGGGCTCGTGAGAACTGAGTACCTCCTTTCTAACAGAAAAGAGATGCCCCCCGAAGATGTTCAAATGATGTACTATACTGATATTTTCGAAAAGAGCAAGGGGAAACCATGTGTGATTCGCCTGATGGATATCGGAGGAGATAAAATACCCCAGTTTTTTGAAATGCCCCAGGAATTTAACCCCTTTATGGGGTGGAGGGCTATCCGAATATTTCTGGAAAGAAAAGATATCCTTGTAACTCAGGTCAGCGCCATACTCAAAGCCGGTAAAGGCTACAACTATTCGATTATGGTCCCAATGGTAACAACCTTGCAGGAGTGGACTGAAGCCAAAAAGATAATCAGTGGAGTTGCACGAGGTTTGAATCTGCCAATGCCTAAGTGTGGAGTGCTCTTTGAGGTACCACTATCTGTTTTGGAGATGAACACCTTTTTAAAGGAGATAGATTTCGCTTCGATCGGTACCAATGATTTAATACAATATTTAAGTGCCGCTGATCGCAACAACTCAAAAGTAAACTACCTGTATAACCCCATTGAACCAGCGTTTCTGAGAATTATACGAAATACAATAAAAACTGCCAATGACAACGGTATGCCACTGTCAATATGCGGTGAAATGGCAGGAAACCCTCACCACACCCTCTTACTGATTGGTTTAGGACTGCGCCGTTTCAGTGTCATTCCAAGAAATATCCCTATCATAAAAGAACTCGTATCGAAAATAAGTCTGGTTGAAGCCATGGAGCATATCTCGCATATCGATGCCATCGATTCCACCAAAAATATGGCCAACTGGCTAACATCTCTCAATCAGAAACTGCTTGGAGATGCTATCGAGAAATATCCATCAGTGGACGATCTGCTATAAAAGGTCGGTGAATTCTCAGGCCCGCTCCATGCCTACCAGTCGTAAAAATTCATTTCTGGTTGCAATCTCATCTCTGAAGCTGCCAAGCATGGCTGAGGTGATCATTTTTGAATTCTGCTTTGCTACACCGCGCATCATCATGCACAAGTGCTGTGCCTCAATGATCACTCCAACCCCTTCGGCGTTAATGGGTGCCATTATTGAACCTGCTATCTGCTGAGTTAGCCGCTCCTGCACCTGGAGTCTTCTGGAGAAGCAGTCTACAAGACGCGCCAGTTTACTTACTCCATACACTTTATCCTGTGCAATATACCCAATATGGCATTTCCCAAAGAAGGGAAGCATGTGATGTTCACACATACTGTACACCTCAATGTCCCTGACGATAATCATGTGATTGCACTCTTCACTAAACACCGCCTTACTGATTATCTCTTCGGGGTCTTGGGAGTAACCCTGCATGAGATGTTGCCATGCCGCACAAACTCTTGCAGGTGTATCTATGAGCCCTTCACGCTCAGGGTTTTCGCCGATACATTCCAGCATTGTTTTTACAGCCTGTTCCATCTGCTGTTCTTTGTATGTTTTCTGACTCACCTGCAGCTCCTTGTCCTTATCCTGATCCGGTCGTTTAATAGGTAATGGTTTGAGGTTGTGAATATGATTGAAATGGTGCTTTTGTTTAGTAAGAAATTGCTGTCCCTAAGCGTAAAAACGTATGTTTATACAAAATATATTCTTGCAACGGAAATGTTTGGGTTTGAAACTTTGAAAACAGCTTATTATCATTGGGCTTTGTGACGGAGGTATAACAGTGAGAGAGGTTAAGTCTAAAAGAACATCGTACATCAAAGCACTTGTCCTGTTTGCTGTACTGATAATGGTGTACATATTGTACTATCAGATCAATCGCAGTGGAGTGTTTTCTGATTTTACTGCTCTGTTTGATGCTGACTTTGAATCATACAGAAATCTGGCCCAATTTGATGATGATCAGAAAAAAGAGATAACAGAAGAGCTGGCAGGTTTTTGGCAATTCTCCAAGGGGGATCCATCGGTCGATCCGGTCTCGAAGATTGAAAGACTTGAACTGATTGATAATGGTATTGTGTGGCACATGATTCACTGGACAATCAATTTGCCTTCAGGAAAACAGGTTGAACTGGCTCACGGCCGCCATGCATATTTTGAGCCTTTTTCCTATAACCCTGATGAATCTGCAAAGTATAGTGAAGCCTGGGTTATACGTCAGTTGTTTATACTGGACAATGATACCTGCTATGGGGAGAGTCAGGTACTTGAATTGTGGGAATTTGACATATTTTCTGACACTCTCATTTTTAACAATCGAATCTATACTCATTACGATGGTGAGCTTAAAGATTTTTTTCCTGAAGATCAACTGCTTGATGTTATAAACCGAATCGATCTCAACACTTGTCGCAGAGGGGCATCCCTTTCTCAATTGGCTAAAAGGGCTGTTTTAGAAAATATGAGCGGTTTTGGGTGGAAAAGCCAAAAGGAAGCAATCGCAAATCTGATCGATTTATTTTACAAACCTGCTGTTATTGACGAAATGGTACGGGATAATAATTTTTCATCTGTTCCCGACAGTATAAGCTATACGCTTACCATTGCTTTCGATGGCAGTGTTGAAAATGTACGCAACAACAGGACCAGTACTGCTGCAAGGCGATTTAATGATGCCCTTATAAAAGAAATTAACTCCTGGGTCTTTACAGAATCTCAAGATGAGGGAACTGTTCAATACCTGCTTGAGCTCAGATTGCGCTGAGATTTACGTCTATGCCCTGTAAAACTTTCAGCGACGGAATGATTTATCGCTTCATTTCTCATCCTTTGGCATGCGTATTAATCGAAGGATGGGATAAAGCAGATGAAGTATCGATTGTTTCTGTCTCTTTTTGCGGTGAAAAAGAGACGGTCGCACTGCCTGAGTTGCTGCCTTCTGAGAAAATGGATTTCTGGGCTCAAAACATAAGGGGATTTCTTGACGGTAAGATTGTCCGGTTTCCCTATATTCCCTTACAGATCTCCTCTTTAACCCCCTTTCAACGACAGGTGCTCTACGCAGCACGAACAGTAAGGTGGGGGAGTACGGTTTCGTATGCTCAGTTGGCTCAAATGGCCGGTTATAAAACGGCGATCAGGGCTGTTGCATCGGTAATGTCCTCTAACCCTTTTCCGCTGATCATTCCCTGTCACCGGGTAATTCGCAGTGATGGATCAGTGGGGGGATTTATGAAACAGACAGAAGGCGGTCTTGTTGATTTGAAAAAGAAGCTACTTCAGAGAGAGATCAATACACTGCTATAACTGGAAATGGTGGTTGCTCCTGCATATTTTAGAGGCAATTGCAATAGCACTGAGCAGGCTCTCTTTGGATGCCACTCCTTTACCTGCAATATCAAATGCAGTTCCATGTCCCACCGATGTCCTTATTATTGGCAAGCCTATGGTGATGTTCACACCGTGGTAAAAATCCCGTGATTTTAGTGCCACAAATCCATGATCATGCAGCATTGAAACCACACCATTAAATTCACCGGAAAACGCCCTCATAAAAACGGTGTCCGGTGGATAGGGTCCGCTGACATCAATACCTTGATTCTGAGCCCTTGCAATTGCCGGGCCGATAAACTGACTCTCTTCAGTACCAAAGAGACCATTTTCTCCGGCATGGGGGTTCAGACCCCCAACTGCGATTCGGGCAGGGGAGCAGGCGGTTTGCTTGAGATAGCTATCAATCAGCTGTATATGGGTAAAAACCCTTTGTTCTGTTATTTGAGTTATCGCATCTTTTAATGAACAGTGCGTTGTCACATGGGCAACGGCAAGATTCTCCAGTTGAAAAATCATCGAATAATCTGAAACTTTGGTGCGATGAGCAAAAAGTTCAGTGTGGCCCTGAAATGGTATCCCTGCCATATTCAGCGCCTCTTTGTTTATGGGATTAGTGATAACTGCACCGGCTTGTCCCTTGAGTGCAAAATCTATAGCTGCTATAATGTACTGGTATGCCGATTTTGCACAGATAATTTGAGGCTTACCCATTTCAAAAGAGAGGGGAGTGATGGTGTTGAGGTCTATTACGTTTATAACCCCGTTTTGCGCTTTTAGTGGATCCTCGACAGTGTGAAGTTCTGTTGTCACATTTAATGAGCGTGCAGTATCTCTTAAAACCGATAGGTCGCCAACAACGACGATTTTACAGGCGTTATCTTCTCTTTTTGATAATGCCTTGATTGTGATCTCTGGGCCGATTCCTGCCGGATCACCCATAGTTATAAGCATCGGTTTTTCAGACATCAATATTTACCCTGCAATTTGTGGAAAGAAAACGGTAAACCTTTCGTTTAATACTACCGATAAGATAATATGAACGAGATACAGAATAAATTAATCAAACAAGCTTCCGAACGCTATAAAAGCATTTTTCCCTGTGCTAAAGCAAAAGATCTCTGCGACTGTTTTACTGTGGAGGAATATCTTGTAATGTTTTGGTTCAACACAGAGGACCAATCCACTCATATCCTTACAGCCCAAATTCCCCGTTAGAAGTTATGTGTATACCGATATGGGGCAGATGGTTAAAGGTACGCATGAGGCAGTAAAAAAATTTTCCGTCAGGAACATAGATAACCAGAGAAACGCAGAGCACCTACAGATCAAGGTATTGTTCAGGTCTTTCCTTTACGTAGAGCACTCGCGATATTTTCAAGGTTTTGTTCATGTGTTTGCGATGCAGCTCTGTTCTCTCTCTGAATTCGTTCGTATATCTCTTCGCGGTTTACTGCAATGTTTTTTGGTGCTTCTATTCCCAGTTTTACATGACGGCCATCCAGATCCACAATCTTAACAACAATCGTATCACCGATACGGATAGATTCACCGAGTTTACGAGTTAAGACAAGCATGGTTATTTATTCCTCATAATAGGTTCCTGGGTATTGTACCGGTCATCTTCGACAATTATCTGTTTGCCGATCCGCTTTGCTTTGTTTATCACCAGTGGTCCGATGAGGTTTGCAGTAGAATCAACAGGG
This sequence comes from Chitinispirillum sp., assembly GCA_007115975.1. Lineage (GTDB taxonomy): Bacteria > Fibrobacterota > Chitinivibrionia > Chitinivibrionales > Chitinispirillaceae > Chitinispirillum. Next base: position 27,210 of record SKJJ01000017.1, on the reverse strand, counting down.
TTTTCTCTGATTGTCACAATACTGTATAGTACCACATCTTCCGGTTTGGCAATCTCAAGCTCATCAAGCTGCACCTTACTCATTTGAGGATCGTACTCAGGTGCAAAGAGAAGCGGATTGATTATGGCAAAACGGAGTTTAGAGCCGTCTACACAAACAAGCCATTCAAATGGTTCATACTCAGGAATGGATACGATCACATACTCCCTGTTTTTTTCGAACCCGGGTATACCGGATGGGAAGGTGATTATGTCATTCTGTGAGTAAACAAGATCTTTAAAAAAATCGCTCATATAGTATGTACTCCGGGAAAAATCATTTATCTGATTATGAATAAAATCGTTTTTCGATATAAATAAGTCAAATCAGATTTGTAAAAAGGTAACGACTGCTAAAACTATGGATCTATTTGGCTCCGTCTATCTCCCTGCCTGAAAAAACACTAACCAGACAGGGAGAAACGGATTGAATGAACCTATCCAAGCAGGCTCAGAACACTTTGTGGGACCATGTTTGCCTGTGCCAACATGGCAGTCGAAGACTGGGAGAGAATTTGATTACGGGTAAATTTGGTTGTTTCTGAAGCAAAATCTGCATCGCGAATCACCGATTCTGCAGCCTGCATGTTCTGTTCCTGATTTTCCTGGTTTGTAAGAGCGTGTTCAAGACGGTTTACCATCGCTCCAAGATTTGCCCTCAGTGAATTGACTATGTTAAGGGCATCATCGAGAGTGTCAATGGCAGCAGAAGCATTAAGCTGGGTGTTAACTCCAACATTTGCTCCGTCAATACCCAGAGCCACAGTATCAACCGGATCGATCCTAAACTGTACGGCATCTGCATCACCGTCATTGTTTGGACCGATATGAAGGACACCACCAGGAGCCGTGCCCCAGGGAGCATCGCCGTTAAGAAGTCTTTGGCTGTTGTACTGCGTACCTGCAACAATTCGGTCAATTTCATCTTTGAGCTGATCTATTTCAATACCAATGTAGTTTCTTTCATTTGTGGTAAGAGTATCGTTTGCAGCCTGAATAGAGAGTTCTCTCATACGCTGAAGCATTGAGTTAACCTCAATTAATGCACCCTCTGCGACTGAAAGCAGAGCGACACCGTCCTGAATGTTGCGTGAACCCATATTGAGTCCGCGAACCTGGGTTCTGAGCTGTTCTGAGACACTTAATCCCGCAGCATCATCAGCTGCCCGGTTGATACGTAGCCCGGTAGACAGTTTTTCCAGAGACTTGGAAAGATCTCTGTTTACGTTTCGTAATGAATTGCCGGTGGTCATGGCCGAAACATTGTTGTTGATCCGAGGCATAATTGCCCTCCTTTACGGTTGTGCTTCCGTGCAGTCGGTTACATCCGAGCTGCCCTCCCTGGGTCTTCCTGACCATGCCTTGCTTCCATGCGTTCCGGATTATTATATATGCAACATGTGTGCCAACAGTAAAAAATGTCCAAAATGACCTATATTGAGCTGTTTTGAAAATTGTATAAGGCAAATTGTTCCCCCTATCAGAGAAAATTTACCAGTGATGGCTGAATGGCACGGGCCGCAGACTTAAGCGCAGCATTATATATGTTCTCTGCCAGCACGAATTTACTTATCGCTTCTGCCATTTTCGTATCCTCAAGATCAGATAAGAGTGCGGTGGTAGTGACCTGCTGGTGTTCATTGCGCTCAAGGGTAGTCTCAAATCTGTTTACCCGTGCACCGTTTGTTGCCCTGGCAGAAAGAAGGGTCTTTATAGAATCAGTTAGCTCGTCTATGGAATTCTGTATACCGGGTTGATCATTTGTGTGGAGGGCTTGATTGAAACGTATCATCGTTCCAATCATTGTATTGCCGGTGATGGAGTTGTTAAAGACCTCTTCGAGAGTGATATTAATGGGCATAATAATACCATTTTCTATCTCCCTTAACACGTCGCCTTGGCCAGAAACGGTATCGCCATGGATGTTTTTGCCCTGGGAGATGAAATCAAAACTGATACTGAATTCACCAGCTGCATAATGGGCACTTCCCGGGTTGGTATCCTGCAAAAGAGCAGGATTAAACAGGGTTATCTCACCGCTTTCATAATTGAGGGTATAGTCTACCCCTTCGGTGTACCGTACCCCCTGTACCGACAACTGTAAGCTTCCCGGCATAATGGTACGAATGGGGGCGCCACTGAATCCTTCAAAAAGCTGGACCGTTGAGCCTGGGGCAGCACCGTCTGCCATGAAATATGCCATTTTCTGATTGCTGTAGTCCTCAAGGGTGCTGGCAGATGATTTTTCAAATGAAAATGGAGGGGTTTTGGTCTGGGTACCGTTAAAAACATAATCACCCTTGAACTGTGTTACCGAAAGACCTATCATCTGCCGTGAGAGCTCATTTACCTCTTTCTGTATGAAAATTCGTTCGTTTTCTCCAATCGTATCGGATGAACCCTGAATTGCAAGTTCCCGCATACGCTGAAGGAGATTGTTCATGCTGTCCATGGCACTCTCGGTCACACTCATATACCCCAGGCCATCTTCGATATTCTTCTTGAACTGTGTAAGCTGTTTTCCTGAAGTGCGAAGTTTAAGGGCATTGGAGACGTCAACCGGATCATCCGAAGGACGGTGCAGTCTGACGCCGGTTGAAATCTTTTCCTGAAGCCGTGCCATGTCTGCGTATCGGCTGTTTATGACATGCTGCATGTTGCGATTGACTGTTTTGAAGCTGGTTCTCATAATGGGTGTCCTTTAAATGTTCATCAACACTTCAAGCATCCGGTCAGCGGTTGAAATAAGACGTGCCGCTGACTGATAGGTATGCTGAAATCTGATCAGGTTAGCCATCTCTTCATCAAGAGAGACTCCTGCGATAGAATCCTGATGTGCTTCGTACTGTTCTACAAGAAAATTTCTTGTTTCAAGATTGGATTGAGCCTGATTTCTGCTTAGCCCAAGGCGTCCAATAAGCGAGCCGTAAAACTCACCAAAGGTTGAGGTCGGGTTTCCTATGGTATCGGGATTCATGGTTAGCCTTGCCCGAAGTCTGGCAATGGCAAGGGCATTGGAGTTGTCTCCAGGGCCCTGTGATCCGCCACTCTTAAACTGAAAATCAACCGTTATGTCTTCGGCGTTAAATCCGGCATGAAGCATCTGCAACGTGCCGTGAACATAATCAACATGGTAATCAACCCCCTCCTGCAAAACAATGGATGGAGTCCTTACGGTTACCGTTCCATGAATAACATTCCGTGCAGATACAGGCGCAGCAGCTGCGGGATCCCGAACTAACTGAATTGCAGGAGTACCAAAGTCATGGGTCCCGGTTGGAAAACTGTTGGTAGCAGCTGGTTGAGATTCTCCGCTTGAAGCAGCAGCGATGTTTTGAATGTCACTCATTATCGATGCAGAGAGGCGGATATCACTTGCTCCGGTGATCTCAGGATCAAAAAACTGTATACCGCTGTAACCCCTAAGAGTGTATCCTTCCACATGCACATTGTTTATCGACTCAGCAAGTTCTATGGCTATTTTGTCGAGCATCTGCTGATATTCGGGAATTACTGTGTCTCTGCTGTCAAAAAGGCCCTTGATCTGTCCGCCCTGAGGATTGAACTGGCGTTTAGATTCTGCAAAGCGCACACCCACATCCACAATGGTAGAACCATCAGCCGTTTTGCGTGAAGCGGTGGTTATTTCAAGTTTCTGTACATTTACGGGTGAAACCAAAATGTTGCCGGCAGTTGTTACGGTAATCTGGCCCTGGCTGTTTTCTGTAACGGATATATCGGTGTACTTTGAGAGCTCTTTTAAGAGAAGATCGCGCCGGTCCCGACTGTCATTTGCATTTTGGTTTTTTATCTCAACGGCACCTATTTCCTGATTGAGATTGTATATCTGCTCTGCTATCTGATTTACTTTGTTGACCCGCTGTGTGATCTCTTCATTGCGGGTGCTGCGAAGGTCACGCAACTCTCCTGAAATATTGTGAAAAACAGTGGATAGAATCTCTGCGTTGGTTTGTACCATTTTTCGTGCTGAGGCATCTGCAGGGTTGTTGGCCAGGTTTTGCCAGGAATCAAAAAACTGATCCATATAGGTGAGAAGTCCTGTATCACTGGGTTCGGTAAAGATGTTCTCTATGCTGGTGAATGTGTGATCGATCTCCTCGAAGTAGCCTACTTCTCTGTTTTGTTTTCGAATCTGCTGGTCTATAAATGTATTGCGCATTCTTTCAATATTTATGACCTGTACACCCAGACCCATCTGCCCGTGAGAAGAGTCGTGGCGATAATCGGGGGAGAGGTTAAGCCGCTTGCGTGAATACCCCTCGACATCTGCATTGGAAATGTTCTGGCCGGTAACGTCCATTGAAAGCTGGGAGGCATGCAGTGCCCTGGTACCGATATTTAATACAGATAAAAGGCTCATAGTTTCCCTATATTACCTGGTTAAAGATAGTTATTCCTGAGGTGCAGTCTTTTCTGTCGCCTCGGTGCCTGTATCCTTTGTATTGCTGGGAGGACTCTTTTATCATATCCAGAGAAGCACCCAAAGCATTCAGTGACTCCTCAAGAAGCACCCTGTTTGATTCATTTATTGCAGAAAGCTTCCTTACCAGCTCTTTTAAATCAAAAGAGATCTTCTCAAGAACAGTTCTGGTTTCATCTGAAGCGAACTGGAGAAGGGTGCTGAGTTTAGCGCCAGAGTTGAGGCTGTTGGTGGTGCTTATTTTGGAGCATAACTCAATTCTGCGCTCTTCAACTTTTTCAAGCCGGCAGATCAGGTCATCGTATACCAGTGTTGCACTGCCAAGTGCATCATGATTACCACTGCGCAGACAGCTGTTCATAGACTCTGCAGATGTAATAAGCTGGTGGTGAATATCTGATTCATGAATGAGAATGGAGGATATTTCATCAAAGGGGGTTTTTGTTTCCATGTTTTTATCTGCTCCGGTTTAAACGTAGCGTTTTTAGTGAGTCTTCTCGTAGATCCAACACTGCGGTTACGTAATGCTGTGTTTCTTTGAAAGGGGGAATACCCTTGTATCGTCTGACCGCCCCGGGGCCCGCATTATAGGATGCCAGGGCCAGTGTTTCGTCGCCGTTATGCATGTTTAACATCTGCTTTAGATATCTCACCCCACCGTCGATATTCTGCTCAGGGGAGAAGGGGTCAGTTACGCCAAGTTCTTTTGCCGTACCGGGCATAAGCTGCATTAGCCCCTTTGCACCTGCTCTTGAAACCGCGTAGGGGTTGCCTGCAGACTCTCTTGCCAAAACAGCGGTAACCAGATGGGGATCAACACCGTGCCTGCGTGCGGTTTGCTGTATAAGAGCGTCCCATTTATCCACTCTGGAAAGAAGTGCGTTTGAATTGGGTGAAATCTCCCTTTGAGGCGAAGAGGGCGGTGTGGAGTAGGAGTGCTCTGCAGCCCAAAGAGGAGTGCTAAACTGGTTGAGTGAGAGAGTGGAGAGTGGTGGTGGGTTTTCGCTGTTCTCTATCTCTTTAAGTAACATTTCAGAGAGACCCAGTGATGAGTGCTGTGCGGTCATTGATGCGTATTCATTATCAAGCATTTCGGTATAAATTTCTTCACCCATACTCCTGGCAATCAGGGGGTTTTCTCCCACGGTCCCACGCATAGCACGAAGCATAATCGAGGTAAACATTGCCTCAAAATCTTTTGCGATGGACTTTATCCGCTGACGGTCGCTATTCGAAGATGTATTCACTAAAGACACCGGTGTACTTTGCATAATAGACGAATCCTTTCTTCCGCTATGCAGAATATGCAATTAACATGCCAAGGGTCAGATCGCTGAAAAAACCAGTTGTTTGTTGCGGTATGCACTCGCTCTATGAGGAAATAAGTGCCTGCTGCAGGGTAGAATTATCCCCTTGAGACCACTTTGTACAAAAAACAGCCAGAAAACATAATGTGCTAATAAATCACTCCTTGCGGGTTGATGTTTGTTGCCATGCAACTAATTTTCTGCTATATTTATAACTGCTTCTTAAAAAAGGTCCATTTGTGGAAGCTATAATTTCAAGGAGACTGCATGATAAAAGTACTGATTGTCGATGATAATCTTGATTCACATGAATTACTCAATGACGTACTGCACATTAATTTTCAGGAAGTAGAGATCGAGAGGGCCCATGACAGCAAGAGTTTTATTAGTAAATCCGCTCAATGCGACTCTCACTATGACCTCATCTTACTCAGCGCATCAATCATAAAAGGTACCGAATCAGATTTATGGCAAGAGGTGCAAAACCATACCCCCGACATTTGGAATAAAACTGTGGTAATGACCGCAGATGGAGATAGTCCTTTTGAAAACCCTCGATTTAACCAGTTGCCCCGAGTTTCTAAACCCTTTTCGCTGGATCACTTTGCGGAAGTACTTAGGAAAATTTTTGTGGTTTGAGGTTTCTGTTGTTTGACACCCAATTTAGTATGGTGTTGCGATGTATCTTTTTGATTCCCATTGCCATCTGCAGGATAAACGAATCCTCCCTGATATTGATGCGCTCTTAAAGAGAGCGTCTTCTGCGGGGGTTAAGAGATTATCCTGTTGCAGCTGTGGGGACAATGATTGGCATGAGGTCACAAAAATATCCAAAACGTATCCACAGGTTATCCCTTCTTATGGTGTACATCCATGGTTCTGTTGCGCATTGGATCAGGACTGGGATAAAAAACTGGAAGAGCTGATTATCGATGACCCAAAAGCTGGAATTGGGGAGATCGGTCTTGACCACACTCTTGAGAAAACAACATTCAGGCTGCAGCGGGATGTCTTCAGGGGACAAATTGTACTTGCAAAAAAATGTGGCAGACCTGTTTCCATTCACTGCAGACAGGCATGGGGTGAACTTATCGCAATTTTAAAGGATGTACAACCGATTAAAGGGGTTATTCACTCCTACTCGGGACCTTCTGAGCTTGTTGGGCCGCTTGAGACGCTGGGTTTATATCTCTCCTTTTCAGGATCTGTTTGTAATCCCCGAAATAAAAAGGGTGCAAGATCCCTTCAGATGGTCTCCGCTTCAAGACTTCTGATTGAAACCGACTCTCCTGATATGCTGCCCTATGGAGTTGATCAACCGGTCAATGAGCCTGCAAATCTGTTTGTTATAGCCCAAAGAGTGTCTTGTTTGCGCTCTATGGCAGTTGATGATATTGCAGCTCTAACTGCCCGGAATGCAGAAAAACTCTTTTCAAAAGAGTAATATCGTTACCGCCTGACCACCAACAGAAAAAGTGGCAAACCCAAATAGAAATTCAACAACAAACTATGAAGATTCGGTTGATTGAAGGGGGGGCTCAGGGAGATTCTCAAAAAGGGTGCGATAGAGTTGCAGGGATAAAAGAGACTCTCACAGAAGCTATTACACAGGATTGCTGTGAGGGGTTGTATCGTTTTTGCAGGGTTCACCGAATCGGGGGCTGTTTAGTGACTTGTAAATAAGAGCAGTGAACTCCTGTGCACTTACGGGTGGACTGAAGTAGTATCCCTGAATTTTCTTACAGTCGTGTTTGCGAAGGTACTCAAGCTGATCCCGGCTCTCAACCCCCTCAGCAATTACATCAAGCTTCATTATATGAGCCAGCGCAATTATCGCATTTACTATGGCTGAATCATTTGAGTCTTCAGGGATATCTTTTACAAAAGATCTGTCGATTTTAAGTGTGTTAATTGGAAACTTTTTCAGATAACTCAAAGATGAATAGCCTGTTCCAAAGTCATCGATGGCTATTTTTATCCCCATTGATTTCAACTCTTCCAGTGTTTTGATGGTTAATTCTGGATTCTGCATGCCAAGACTTTCGGTGATTTCCAGTTCCAGATACTGCGGCTCGAGGTTTGCATCTCTTAGTGCACTTTCAATAGTAGAAATCAGGTCTTGTTGTAAAAACTGCCTGGTGGAGAGGTTTACGGACATTTTCATCTCTTTTTTAAAATGGCAGTTCCACTCTTTGATCTGGAAACATGCGGTACGTAAAACCCATTCTCCTATAGCAAGAATGAGTCCGGTCTCTTCTGCAAGCGGGATAAAGTCCACAGGGGATATCATTCCAAGCTCTGGATGTTTCCACCGAATGAGTGCCTCTATACCGGATATACCGCCATTGCTAATGTCCACCTGCGGTTGATAAAAGACTACAAATTGATCCTTTTCCAGAGCTTTTCTGAGGTTGTGTTCAAGGGTAAGCTGCTCAAACGCTTTTTCATTCATATTAGGTGTGTAGTGTTGGTAATTATTTGTGCCAAGCTCTTTAGCCCTTTGCATCGCGGCTTCGCCATTTTTTAGAAGTGATTCATGATTTGCTCCATCGTTTGGAAATATACTGATACCAATACTTGTTGTGAGAAATAACTCATTGTCTTTGAGCGGCATTGGCTGGGCGCACACGGATAGGACCTTTTTTGCAACTTTAGCAGCATCTTGCTGATGAACGATCTCTTCCAGAATAATAGCAAACTCATCATCGCCAAGCCTGAATACTGCATCAACATCCCTGAGACAACTTTTAAGACGCTCTGCAACAATCTGAAGAATAAGGTCACCCGTATGATAACCCAGTGTTTCATTAACAAACTTAAAACGGTTAAGATCCAGCAGCAGCAGAGCCATCAACTGGCTGTTTCTGCGGGCATGGTTTACCATGAAAGCAAGTCTGTCATGAAGCAGCATTCGATTGGGAAGACCGGTAAGCGAGTCGTAGTAGGCGTGATTGCGGATCTGAATGTTTTTGTTTATGTACTTGGTAACGTCGGTAAAGATGCCTAAATAGTTTAAAATGTTTCCATGTCTGTTTTTTATCGGGATTATGATGAGCCATTCCGGGTAGATTTCTCCATTCTTTCGTCTGTTCCAGATCTCTCCCTGCCACTTGCCACCATTTTTCAGGCTTGACCACATAAGCCGGTAAAACTCTTTGTCATGGCGATTTGATTTGAGAATGGAGATTTTTTGACCAATAACTTCTGAACTGCTGTAGCCTGTTACGCTTGTAAAGCTGGGGTTGATTTTTTCAATGGTACTGTCTGTATCAGTGACAACAACTCCTTCGGAGGCATTTTTAAATAGTGCATTAGCAATTTTGTCGGAAGTATGAATACTGCAAAGTGTGGGGTCAGAGTGCGCCAGTTGGTGTAACTGGTCACTGATTCGATCTAATTCAACAACTAATTGCTCCCGTGTTTTCTTCTCGTGTTTCATCTTCACCGGTATCCAGTTCGAAAACAGTTATAAGGTCGTGCAGTATTGATTATAGCATTGTGATACACTTTTGGCAAGAGTACATTTTTGGGGGGCAGCGATGAAATAGCAAAATCTCGTAATTGATATGCTTAAAAACAGTCCTGAATGTATTTTACACTCTGATATATAGTGTATTGATCTGTATACTTTTTTTAATCGCAACTTAAATCCGGGAGATTTGCAAGAGGATGTCTTTACTAACTGACCAAAATAGCAGAGATGCTGATACAGTATCAAAAAACAGCGCTCATGAAGAAATGAACTCTGTCCATGAATTCAGAACACATAATTGCGGACAATTGCGTGCGGACAATATCGGTCAGTTTGTACGCCTAAGTGGCTGGATTCACAATAAACGTGATCACGGCGGGGTCCTTTTTATCGATCTTCGCGATCATTACGGGCTGACGCAGGTGGTGATTTATCCCGACAGAGCCTTTCTCAAAAAGATCGCTCATTTAACAAAGGAAACGGTGATCTGTTTTGATGGACTGCTGGCCAAACGGTCGGATGAAAATATAAACAATAAACTGCCTACCGGTGAGGTGGAACTGGTGGCAGATAGTTTCACTGTACTCAGTGAAAGTGCTCAGACACCCTTTGCTGTTTTTCCCGAAGATCCTATTCCTGAAGAGATGCGCCTTGAGTACCGTTTTCTTGATCTGAGGCGTAAAAAACCACATAACAACATCGTCCTGAGGTCAAAAGTGATCTCTCACATACGAAAAATGATGAGCGATATGGGCTTTGATGAGTTTCAGACACCGATCCTTACAAGCTCTTCCCCTGAAGGAGCACGGGACTACCTTGTTCCCTCAAGAGTTCATCCCGGGCACTTTTATGCACTGCCTCAGGCTCCTCAGCAGTTCAAGCAACTTCTTATGGTTGCAGGATTCGACCGCTACTTTCAAATAGCTCCCTGTTTCAGGGATGAGGATGCCAGGGCTGACCGCTCTCCTGGTGAGTTCTATCAGTTGGATATTGAGATGTCTTTTGTTACCCAGGAAGATATCTTTGCACCCGTTGAAAAACTGCTTCACAATGTCTTTACCACCTTTTCTGACTGGAAAACCGACCAGCTGCCTTTTGAGAGGATCCCCTACAGAGAGTCCATGCTTAAGTATGGAACAGACAAGCCGGATCTTCGGATCCCCCTTGAGATCCATGATGTTTCTGAACTGTTTCTCAACAGCGGGTTTAAAATCTTCTCCAACACTGTCAAAGAAGGGGGAGTGGTTCGTGCTATCCCGGTAAAGAACATTGCCTCGAAATCCAGAGCCTTTTTTGATCGGATGGTTGAATTCGCTCAATCCAAAGGTTCACAGGGGCTGGCATATCTGGTTTGGAGCGACTCTGCTGTTAAGGGTCCTGTTGCAAAATTCCTCCAGGCAGATACACTGGAACAGCTGGCAGATCGTTTTGGGATAACCGATGGAGATGTGGTCTTTTTTGTCTCGAACACCGAACAGGTCGCCAGTAAAATTGCAGGAGAAATACGGGTTCACCTTGGTGAGGTGCTGGAGATAATCGAAAAAGATGTGTACCGGTTCTGCTGGATAACAGATTATCCCATGTATGAGTACAATCAGGATCTTAAAAAAATAGATTTCTCTCATAATCCATTCTCTATGCCTCAGGGAGGAATGGATGCTCTTGATAACAAAGACCCTTTGGAAATTAATGCATACCAGTATGATATTGTCTGTAATGGTGTAGAGCTCTCCAGTGGTGCTATCCGCAACCACCGGCCCGAAATCATGTACAAAGCGTTTGAAATCGCCGGGTATCCCAAAGAGGAAGTTGATGAGCGTTTCGGTGCACTCATCAAGGCTTTCCGCTATGGCGCTCCTCCGCACGGAGGTATAGCCCCGGGCATAGACAGAATTATTATGCTCCTTACCAATGAACCGAATATACGGGAAGTGGTGGCATTTCCGATGAATCAAAAGGCTCAGGATCTTATGATGAATGCCCCGGGAGCAGTTACAGAAAAGCAGCTCAGAGAGTTGCATATTAAATCGATCCCGGTAAGCTAAACAGTAGCTGTTCAGAACAACATTGTTTCCGTGATACCCGATTTTTTATCGGGTATCCGTTTGTGGAAAATGGGTGTCAGATCTACCTTTGTATCTGCAGGGATAGCGGATTGTCACCTTGTCTGTTCTTAGCCGCTACTAAATAGCGTAGCGGTGTTTTGTTAGTACTCCTCGGGTCATCTCTCAGCACTCTTCCTTAACGAGAGGTTTAATGAAAGCGACACTCTTTAGAACCGCGCTGCTTCTTTTTACAGGTTTACTGTTAGTACAGGCGGATGCCGGGATGTTAATTCCAATGGATAAGGTGCAGAGCGATCACCTTAAGGCATACGGTATTGTTTACAAAATGCTCAGTGCCGGACAGAGAGTGTATTGGCTTCTCAATTACAGGGATGGTTCCTTTTATGTACCCGGGGGAGAGCGTTTTAGTATTGATCTACATGTTGCAGGAGTAGATTTTACCACTGTTTCTCAAGAAAAGTGGAACGCCATTCAGCACATCATTGCTGAGAACAACATGGAAAAAGTTGTCCTTGAAACAGCCCCTGAGATTGCCGTGTATACTCCACCGGGAATGCTGCCCTGGGATGATGCTGTGACACTGGCCCTTACCTATGCAGAGATACCATACCAGGAGGTTTATGACAAAAAGGTTTTGACCGGAAAACTTGACAACTATGACTGGCTCCATCTTCATCACGAAGACTTCACCGGACAGTACAGTAAGTTCCACCGAAGTTTCAGCAATGCTCCCTGGTACCAGAGACAGAGATTGGAGCTTGAAACGCTCGCAACTGAACTGGGCTTTAAAAAGGTAAGTGACCTAAAAAAAACTGTAGCCCTGAAGATCAGGCAATTTGTAGAAGCGGGGGGCTTTCTTTTTGCAATGTGTAGTGCAACTAATACTCTTGAAATTGCTCTTGCCGCTCTTGGTACCGATATCGTTGCAGAGGTGTACGACGGGGACGGGATAGATCCCCATTACCGCGAAAAACTACACTTTGATAACTGCATGGCTTTTGAAAACTTTGAGATTACTACCGATCCCTATACTACCTCATTTGGTAACATCGATGTAAATCAGGTGAACACTCCACTGCGAAAAGAAGCAGAGGATTTTCACCTTTTTGATTTCAGCGCAAAACTGGATCCCGTTCCCACTATGCTGGTTCAGAACCACAGCTCAACTATAAAGGGATATTTTGGCCTTCTTACCACTTTTAACAGGGATGTGATTAAGAACGATGTCGTAATTTTGGGTGAGGTTCCGGGGACCAAAATGGTAAATTACATCCATGGCGTGGTTGGAAATGGGCAATTTGCCTATCTGGGTGGGCACGATCCTGAGGATTACGCCCATGCTGTTGGCGATAAACCAACCAAACTTGAGCTCCACAAAAACTCTCCCGGCTACAGGCTCATTCTTAACAATGTACTCTTTCCTGCTGCTGAAAAAAAGGAACGCAAAACGTGAATAGCCAAAAAAAGGCGATATATTCATGGTGCCTTTATGACTGGGCTAATTCCGCTTTTGCTGTTACGGTGCTTGCCGGTTTTTTTCCTGTTTTTTTCAACAACTACTGGTGCTCTGATGTTGAGCCAACGACAAGCACTTTGAGACTGGGGGTTGGAAGTACCATCGCCGGGCTTTTAATCGCCTTTTTCTCCCTCTTTATGGGGGCTGTTGCTGATGCCGGTGGGGGAAAGAAACGTTTTCTTTTTCTTTTTATGGTAGTTGGTACTGCCTCTACAACAGCACTCTACTTTGTTTCTCAGGGGAACTGGTTGGCAGCGCTTTCCATTTTTATTCTGGGCAACATTGGCTTTTCCTGCTCTGATCTGTTTTATAACTCACTGTTACTCGATGTTACCGACAGGAGTACTATCGACTATGTATCGTCAATGGGTTTTGCGTGTGGGTACCTTGGGTGCGGTTTGCTGTTTGCGGTTAATGTATTGATGACCATACGGCCGCAGTTTTTCGGGCTCGAAAACGAAATATCCGCTGTAAAGGTTTCCTTTCTTACTGTCGCTGCCTGGTGGCTGATCTTCTCCATCCCCATATTTCTCTATGTTAAAGAGAAGGTGTATTCAGCAAGGCCCCCGTTTTCCTCCCTTGCATCACACACCGTTAAAAGTCTCAAAAAAACGGCTTTTGACATACGGACTAACAGGGTGTTATTGCTCTTTATATGTGCATACTGGCTTTATATCGATGGTCTTAACACTTTTATCAGAATGGCTATTGATTTCGGTGTTTCAATCGGTTTTTCCGCTTCAACCCTTATGCTGGCCCTTCTTCTGGTTCAGTTTGTTGCATTCCCTTCTGCTCTTGTTTTCGGGCAATTGGCCTTTCGTTTCGGGGCGCAGAAAATGATACTTTTCGGGATTGTTATCTACATTGCTGTTACTGGTTTTGGGACCATTTTTCTGCGAACCGATATCCATTTTGTGATTTTGGCCTGTCTTACCGGCCTCGCTCAGGGAGGAATTCAGGCGTTAAGCAGGTCCTATTTTGGAAAATTAATCCCACCGGAAAAAGCATCGGAGTATTTTGGATTCTATAACATTGTTGGCCGTTTTGCAGTACTGGGCCCCGTGCTTGTAGGGGGTGTTGGAGTGATTATGAGAAAAGCAGGTGTAAGCTCAAATATGGCTTCCCGCATGGGGATGTCTTCAGTTCTGGTACTGTTTGCGGCTGGTGGGCTTTTGCTTGTATTTGCTGAAATGGAACGGGAACGAACTGCTAAAATTCAATCAGAACAAGACGTTTTTCCTGTTACCACTTGATCCAGATGGCAACAAAAATACAAATACTCACAGAACAATCTTTATGTCCTTATGAGAACCCAGCTCATTGAAGTATTGCTGTCGCTCTTGATGACTGAACACTATAAGTGATATTTTAAGACTGGTATATTTGGCACTGCTGCTGACATGGGATTTATCGATGGAGTAGGTTGCAGGCTGAATAATCGACTCCACAGCTTTGTGCATGAGTTCTGAGTTGTTTCCGATAATCGTATACGACCACTGGGTAGGGTATTTTATCTCTGGCTGTTTTTCAACTGTCATTTTTTCTTTCCTCTGTTAAACAGATAAAATAGTATTTCTTCAGGTTAGTCTCAACACCAAGGCGAGGCGGCAACAAAAATAGTGTATGTAGCCGGAGGGTTTATTGTGTACCAGTTTTAGACTAAATGTTTGGGCTTATATACGACATGATCAAAGGTGCTAAAACAGACACTGTCTATCTCTTTGGTCATCTCAGTGTTCTTTACCGTTTTAAAATCCCGATTCGTTAAACGTTTCGCTATCGTGCCAACACCGTTAAAAACCGCTCTTATGGTTGAGCAAATGAGGTTAAAATCGTAGTATGGCAGCCACCGGTGAAGGCGCAATGACCTGTTCGGGTTTAATCATAAAAACAATGCCACCCTTAAATATGGTGTTAAGAGCAGCAGCTTCAAGAAGGTCTTCATCTCCGGGAAGCTGGTTTTCGTGAAGCTCAATTTCAGGTGCCGGGGTGTTTTTTAGTTTCCCCCACAGGTGTGTTTGTCCATTGAGGAGAAAAAGTGTCTCAACTCTTCCCTGGAGTGCACCTGTTATAATGGTGATGAGGTCTTCGACAGCCATTGGACTGTTTTCGTTTCTGAGTTGTTTGAAGTGGTGAAAGAGCCTGTTTTCTGTTCCCTGAAAATGGGGCATTGCCACTTGCCAGGCCAGAGTGTGCAGTTGGCTTTCAGGTAAGTGTTCGGCGTTTTTGGATATGGACTTTTGCAATAGCTGTGGATAGGTATTGGCATGGGTATAGAGGGCATTCTGGTACTCTTCACCCATGGTGATAAGAGGTGATGTGCTTCTGTTTAGTATTGTTGCAACCGCATCGTTTACCCGGTGATAATAGTTGAGTGTGTTGACTTTCTCTTTATCGGTTTGTCTGCCGTAGCCAAAGACTGTGGGAGGGCTTCCGGCACCGGTATCGGGCCTGCTCCGGGAGAACTGGACATTTTTCTCCTCGGTATCAAATCCCAGTGTTTCATTCATACCTTTGGGTAAAATGTCCGAGTGTATTCTGTTTATGAAGTGACGACTCCCTTTGTATAGTCGAACCCCCTTTAGATCCAGTACCAGAAGGTAGAAGGTGGTGTCACCGGTAAGCATGGAGATCAGCGGTTTTACATGGAATTTTTCTCCCACATGGGTTAACTCATCGAAATGTTCCGGGAGACGAAACAGCTGACTCATCTGTGGAGAGACAAAAAAAGCAAGACCATCACTTAAATGCTGCCAGAAAGTGCCGTTTTCAAGAATCTGTTTTGCTTCTTGCAACAGTTGGTTGGCTTTGGTGGGACGCATGCCAAAATCTATCAGTTTATTGTGCGCCTCAGATATAAGGTTCTTAAATCTGAGGGGGTTTTGCTGCAGCTCCATTCCGGCTTTGAATGTAGGCATGTATATGGAAACACAGCTGGTGCGACCAACTGAACAGAGTGTTTCTAAATGTTTGGTGGTAAAGGTATCCACAGCGCTCCTCCTTCTTTGGGTTTAAACCTCAACTATGCTTCTTTCGCAAGAAAAATGCCAGTACTGGTTGGTCCTTCTGACAGCATTTTGTTTGCCCCTTTAATTATGAAACCATCGGAGGTGATAACGAATGGGGAACTAAAGGGGGAAAAGGGGGCAGGGGAGATCTGTTCTTGCTTGTGAGAAAAGAGCTGGATTTGGTTGGAACTGAAATAAAACTGGACATTAAAAGAGAGCTCAATGCTGTAACCGGACTGCTGATTACTGCTGTACTGGCAATCGTAACGCTTTCAATGTTGCTGGTAACGTCATTTTGGCACTTGAGACCGTTATTTCCTTATGGGGGTCAGGGCTGTTGGTTTTTCTGTTTGCCTTAACGGTAACCGTTGCAGTTGACATCGCCTCCTGGCAAAAACAGGTACAGTCACCACTAAAGAGAACAAGGGCAACTGTTCATCAGGAGTTCACCACCCGTGGAAAACGTGCATGAACGAAAACCGCAGGAGGTATAGTTCTGCAGGTTGATGAGCTTGAAAGGTATATCGGGCAGCTGCAGCAGAGCCTGGAAGGGGAGTTGGGGGAACTAAAAAAAATAACCCGTTCTGCTTCTCCCCACTTATTGGTCAGTGGTGCAGCTGTCGTGCTGCTTCTGTACATCTCCCTTATGCTTAGGGGGCGGGCAAAAGGCTGAATTGATCGTAGTCAATACTCCAGTTGGTCGTAGTAATCAAAGAGCTGTTTTTCATACTCTCTGAAATGAGCATGCAGGGGAGTGTAGGGCGGGCTGTTTAGAATGTCTCGGAGTTTCAGGGTGACATAAATCCTTGACATGGCCCAGCTTATATCATGTATCCAGTGAAGGGACAGCAGAGTTCTTTTATGGTCAGGCAAAAGGGTTGTATTTACCACAAGATAGCGGATAATCCACTCTGAGTCATCGATTAACATATCCTCCACTGCTCCTGATTCTCCGTCACTGCTTTCAATTGTATAGCCAATGGTATCCACAAGACTTCTGAGCCGGGGGTTAAAGGTCTGTTCTGCATTGGGGTCGGAGAACTCCATTTCTATAATCTCCTGCTCATCGGGTTCCCTTGGGAGTGAAAAGAGTGCGGCCTGGGCTGCCATCTCTTCATCTTGCTGCTCTGAAGTACCCGGATCACTGTCCTGGGCTTCTGCATCCTCCTCATCTCCTGGCAGCTGTGTGCCCTCGGCATTGCTTTGGCCATTCTTTATATCGGCGGTCTCCTCAAGGGCGTCTTCACCCCGGTAGAGAGGCCACTCATAGTAGCGCCTCAGCGCTGTTTCGTACTGTTTTGAAATGGGTAGATCGGTTTGCATCGCTGGGGCATTGGTGATTTTAGCGCTGGTCATGGAGACCGGCAGCACTCCTTTATCCCCGTCGGGCACCCCCACTGAGAGGGGAGGTATAAGCACGAGTTTATCCTGGATCAGGTCATTTATGTCTACCAGAAAATAGTGTACAAGCCAGTTTTGGTCATCGAAGTAGATATCGCGGACAGTACCGGCAATTGTATCCAGGGCAAGTACCCTGAGTCCGATAAGGTTGTTTGTATGGTGGGGCATTGGAGCGCTCCCTTTTTGAGGTGGATGAGGGATTTCAAATCAAAAGTAGGTACAAAGTTTGTGCCGGGCGGCTATTTTCCCACCCTTTTCCCATTATGAGAAAAAAAATGAAAAAACAGTGAGTAAAGGCGAAAAAAGGGGTACTAAAGCCACTTTTTAGCTCGGCACGGATTTTGCATATATCCATAGGCAAATCAAAACAGGAAATTATTTGCAAATATTTTTCCATCTCTGACACTATTTTTTTCACCTCTTTCAAAGGAATGCTGTATGTCTCAGAAGCTTTATGTTGGTAACCTCCCTTACAGAACCACAGAAAACGATGTCAAGGTACTCTTTGGTAAGTTTGAACCGATCCACTCGGTAGTACTGATCGCAGACCGTGAAACGGGAAGATCACGCGGGTTTGGTTTCATTGAACTGGAGCCTCAGCAGGCCGATGCGGCTATTGCCGAGCTTGGCGATACAATGTTCGGCGGCAGAAACCTGAGAATTTCAAAGGCCCGCGACCGCGAGGAGAGTATGAGCAGTGCACCCCGCTCCCACGCCTTTAACCGAAGCTGACACCGATTCAGTACTTTTCAGTAGCGCTATAACAGGAGAGAGAGAGGGTGACGGGGCAACGGATGACCAGTGGTCTTTCTGTTTCTACTCTCTCTCTTTCCCATGTTTGGTTCTCGGGGAGGGGGTAATGTGAATTGAGAACTTGTTCCGTGGGCCTGTTTTATAGGTGTTGGGTAGACTAAGGGTGAGCGGATTATGAAACGGGCCTAAACTTAACCCCCGTGGGCCGGATCTCCTTGTGGCATTTTTATTGCTCCTCTCTGCTGTAACGTGCAGAAAAGAGCCTAAGGAGTCGTAAAAATGTGGATAAAGTGGTTTCCCTGGAAATTTGTCTTAAAGAGAACCGCACGGTCTGAGGGGTTTTTGGACCCGGTGATGCTTCTCTCCCGTATGTCTCAGTTTGCCCAGCCCGCAGAGGTGCTTGCACCTCTTGAGCTTTTAAGGGCTGGGGCAGTCATGCATGCACGGGGGTTAATTAACAGTCAGGTGATTCAGCACAATCTCGATTGGGTATGGCCTCTTTGGGCTCAGCTTCAGTTTGATCCCCAGGATCCCTCCTTTATTCCGAGGGCCTTTTCAATAACCCAGATCAATCTCACTCACCGAAACTGGACTGCGGTGGGGGTGCCCGGTTTTGCACAGTCACCGGTTGTGGATCCACGCGGTCTGGTGATGCCTTTCTATGACTCGTGGAGTATCGATTTTTGGATCGCTGGCTCCGATGGAAAGCTGCTTATCCCATCGAGGATTAGCCAGGCGCAGCAAAAAGTGCACTGCTGCCAAGGTGAGTATAAAATTGAAACACTGCTTGAACAGGATGGGATGAAGTTATGTACCTGTGTTGAGATGGTTCTTAAAAACGGTATTCCGGTGTGCAGAATAGATGCCCGGGGGTACAGCGCGCAGGGAGGAGCACTGGTGGTGGCGCTGCGGCCCTATAATCCCGAGGGGATTGCATTTATCCACCAGGTGAAAAGTATGTCCTCCTTGAAGGGGTGGGTTGTAGACAAAGACAAACGCATTTTTCTTGACCATAAACCCGATCTGCACCGTTTCTCTGTATACCGTGACGGAGATGTGTTTCATTGGCTTAATGCCTCTGCCCCGGAGCAGCGCCGGGGGGTTGTCTGCGATGTGGGGATGGCTACTGCGATGGTCTCCTACCGGATGGATAAAAAGAGGGTGAAGCGTGCAGGGGTGGATATTCCTCTCGTGCACTCCTCTGAGTTGAAAGGAAATATTTTTCCCCTGCGCGTGGAAAAGGAGAGTCGGTGGCAGCAGAGTCTTAAGGATTGTGCAAAGATAGCTTTCAACATAAACCGCTATGGAGAGCTCTATGAACTTGCCGTTCGTACTCTTCTGATCCACACTCCGGGGACCTGTTATGCCGGTCCCTATACCTATAAGCGTTTCTGGTTCAGGGACACTGCATTCATTATAAATGCGTTGTTATGTTCCGGGATGATAAAGAGGACCCGTTCAATAATAGAGGGCTTTTTTGAGCATCAGACAGCTTCGGGCTACTTCCTTTCCCAGGACGGGGAGTGGGACTCAAACGGGCAGGCTCTCTGGGCCATGGAACGTTACTGTGCCCTGAGCGCACATTCAGTTTCTCAGAGCTGGAAAGACCCGATCATTAAGGGGTGCAACTGGATAATGCAAAAGCGAAGAAAGCATCCGCCATCATCACCCTTCGCCGGGCTTATGCCTCCGGGCTTTAGTGCAGAGCATCTGGGACTTAATGACCACTACTACTGGGATAATTTCTGGAGTATTGCCGGGTTAAGGGCCGGGGCAACATTGCTCAGGTCGCTGGGTGAATCGGATTTGGCCAATGGGTTAGAGGTAGAAAGGGAGGATTATTTGAGAGCGGTGGAGACCTCTTTGAAAAATAGTGCAGGTGCACTGAGGGGACAGGCCATGGCTGCATCACCTAACCGCAGGCTCGACAGCGGAGCGGTTGGCTCTCTTGCCGCCGGATACCCCCTTGAGATATGGGGGCCCAGAGACCAGAGGCTTCTGCTCACTGCACGCTACCTTTTTGAAAACTGTCTTGTCGATAATGCCTTTTACCACGACATAAGCCACTCGGGAATAAACCCCTATCTATCTTTACACATAGCACAGGTTCTGATGCGAGGCGGGGATACCGATTTCAGCAAGATCATGGAAGCGGTCGCCTCACTGGCTTCGCCTACCGGACAGTGGCCCGAAGCGATTCACCCCCAGACCAAGGCTGGCTGTATGGGGGATGGGCAGCACACCTGGGCTGCTGCGGAGTGGGTGGTGATGGTAAGAAACTGCTTTGTCAGGGAGCAAGGGGAGGCTCTTCTGATCGGTGGGGGAATCCTTCCATCATCTCTGCACAAAGGAGCACAAATTTCCTTCGGTCCGGCACCAACACTTTTTGGTCCCTGTCAGGTAAGCGTTGTAAAGGAGGACCGGGGGCGCATACGGGTAAGCTGGTCGGGGCAGTGGAATCAGGACAAGGAACCACCGGTACGGGTTGTGATGCCCGCAATGGCGGAGAAATGGGCCAAAAGGGGGGAAGTAAGTGTAGTATTGGGGGAGTGATAGTATGAATATTCTGATGTTGACCAATACCTATTTGCCCTTTGTCGGAGGAGTGGAGAGGTCTGTTGAGCAGTTTTCAAGGGAGTTAAGAGGGTTGGGGCACGGAATAAAAATTGTTGCCCCCAGTTACAGAAACTTCTCTGAAACAGATCACAATGTGGTACGGGTAGCTGCTATCCAGCAGTTTAACGGCACCGATTTTTCGGTGCAATTTCCAATTCCCGGTGCTATTAAGCGAACCCTTAAGAGCTTTGTGCCCGACATTATCCATTCTCATCACCCCTTTATGCTGGGTGATTCTGCACTTCGCCTTGCTGCGAAGTACAGGATACCCATTGTTTTTACTTTTCATACCTATTACGAACGGTACACCCACTATGTACCGGGTAATTCACCGGCAATAAAGCGCTTTGTAACTGCTTTGGCAACCGGGTACGCAAATCTCTGTGATGTGGTGATTGCTCCAAGCTACAGTGTGGCAGCGGAGATTCGCAGAAGAGGGGTGGCTTCACCCATTGAAGTGGTCCCTACCGGTATTACTCTTGCAGAGTTTTCTGCCGGTGACGGCAGAGAGTTTAGAAAAATGAGCGGTATACCTCAAGAAGCATTTCTGGTGGGTTTCATAAGCCGGCTTGCACAGGAGAAAAATATACAATTTCTGATTGAGGCAGTCAGTTCCTTTCTCCTAAAAAACAAAAGGGCACATTTTCTGGTGGTAGGTGATGGTCCCTGCAGGGATTTAACCATCGCTGCATTCACCTCAACAGATCTTGCTGATCGGTTTCATTACTGCAGCACATTACATGGCAAAAAACTTATTGATGCCTACCATGCTCTGGATGTGTTTGCATTTGCCTCCTGCACCGAGACGCAGGGGTTGGTGCTTACAGAGGCTCTGGCATCGGGCGTTCCCGTGGTGGCCCTTGATGTGGAGGTGGTGGCAGAAATTGTTGAGGATGGTTGTAACGGTAAATTGGTGAGGGAAGCGGATACAGAGGCATTTTCAAATGCTCTTGGGTGGATCTGTGGCTGCAGTCCAACAAAAAAAAGACGTATCAAAGAGAGCTGTTACGCCACCGCCTGTGCTTATGACAGTAAGTTGTGTGCAGTTAAAGTTGAGAAATTATATAAAGATCTAACGGCTGCAAAATTTGTATTCAGAGAGCGAAAAGAGAGCTCATGGGAAAAGACTATGCGTTTGATTAAGGCTGAGTTTGAACTGGTGAAAAATATGACCAGGGCAACAGGGGCTGCAATGGGGGAAAGAAGAGAAGGGGGATGGACTTAGATGAGGAGGTTTTTTCTCTCTGTTCCTATTTTGCTAAGTAGCTTTTCCTTTTTTTGGGCTTTGTGTAAGGGGGGGGGGTAAAGGAGCTGCGCAACACGGTGGTTCTTTTATGTAATTGAGGGCGTGGTGGTAAGTTTGTTTTTGAGCACACTTTTTGCATAGGGATTACAGGCAAATATCTGTTCTGGATGTAATAGATCGACAGCTGTTTTTCTCTTCTTTTTTATACTTGCCCCGCTGTTATGCTACAAAGCAGAGATTGTGGCAGTTGATTTTTGGGTGTGTGGGTCTGGTGATGATATTGGGAAGTGCTTTCATCAAGATAAGAAGTAGGGTTCCATAAGCGCTCTTTTATTGGAAGGCGCAATCCCCATTTGACAAAGGAAGTGGTAAAGGGTGCAGACCAACTGAACAACAGTTTAACCAAAGAGGGTTTTAAGCGATTAATATGATGTGGACAACAAGACAAGAGGAAAGAATCGTATACGGGACAACTATCTCAAGTGGCCTTGCAATGGGGAGGGCTGTAATCTATACCGATATTTTGTTAAGAGATCATGAGCTGTACACTATCACCCAGAAGGCTCTTAAGGAGGAGTTAAAAAGAATAGAGATGGCACTAAGGGAGGTCTCTGATGATCTGCACTGTTCGGCGCAGCGAATTGAAAAAGAGCTCAATTCTCACATGGCGGGTATATTTCGGGCACAGCTAGCTATTCTGCATGATAAGCTCCTTGTTGAGGAGATAAAGGCGGAGCTTGAGACAGAACTTATAAATGCGGAGCAGATAATAAAAAGGGTATTTAGAAAATGGGAGTTACGGTTCAGGCAGTTGAATGATGAGCAGATGGCAAGCAAGGCTGATGATATAGTGGATTTGAGTCGCAAGATTTTGGGGGCGCTCATCGGGATTCATGCCCATACACTGGAGCACCTGCCTGCGGGGAGTATTATTGTTGCACGCCGCTTATTGCCGTCGGATACGGTTTTTCTCTCCAGAAAATCAACCAGGGGAATCGTAACCGAATTTGGCGGTCCTGCAAGCCATGCGGCTCTTTTGACAAAAGAGATAGGTGTACCCGCATTAAGCAAAATTGCAGATGTGTTAAATATCGTTAAAAACAGAGACTTTTTGCTGCTTGATTGTGTAACGGGTAACCTGGTGATAAATCCTCAGGAGAAGACCAGACGCTGCTTTGAGAAGAGAATTGCAGAACGGAAGGTCTATCTGTTAAACAGTCGCAGGTGTTGCAGTGAAATTTCGGTACGCAAAAACGGGCAGAGTGTTGCGGTTCTTGCTAATGTGAGTTGCCGGGATGATGTTGAGGTAGCACTGAAAAACGGTGCTGAGGGGATTGGGCTGTTTAGAATAGAAAACATCTATCTCTCCCGCAAACTGCCTCCGTCAACACAGGAGCTTATCGATGAAATACAAAACACGATTGAACCGGCACAGGGCAAGCCTACAACGATCCGTCTTCTTGATGTGGGCGGGGATAAGAAGTTGACCTACCTTAACTATTCATCGGGAGAGGATTCTTTTCTGGGCAGAAGGGGGGTGCGGTTTCTGCTTGAATTTCCGGAGCTTTTATATACCCAGTTAAATGCGCTGATTAGGCTTTCGGAAAACTTCGATATTCGCATTTTGGTTCCGATGGTGACGTTTCATCAGGAGATGGGGCTGGTGAGAGAGATTTTTGATGATCTTACCGGCTCAGGGGGCTCAAAGGAGATAATGCTTGGGGCAATGATTGAGACTCCGGCAGCAGCGCTGTGTGTGGAGCAGTTTTTACCCTATGTGGATTTTATAAGTATCGGCACCAATGATTTGACGCAATATACGATGGCTGTAGGGCGGGAGAACAGCAGCGTTACCCAGTATTTCGTAGAAAATCACCCTGCTATCATAAAAATGATTGATCATGTGGTTAAATATTCAGGTGGTATACCGGTTTCTGTGTGTGGTGAGCTGGCTGCACGGTTTGACACCATCTCTACACTTGCAGAGTGTGGGATCGGCACCTTAAGTGTGGCTCCATCACTTATTCCACAGGTGAAAAATGTGATACGGGAAAGTTAGTTTATTCTGACTCCGCAGTTTGGACTGCAACCGTCCATATTAGCCTCTGGCCTGTTAATTGCTTTTCAGAACAGGAAACCGGAAGATCTTCAGGTTGTGGTGGTCTTGGATTCAGTAAAGGCCGCAGGTATTGCAGAAAAGACCGTTTAGAGCGTGCGGCGAAAAAAACATGCCATACTAGCAGGGTGAATATACCAATATGAATGTACCATCTTGTACCTACAGGTTGCAGTTTAACAGCCAGTTTTCTTTTAACGATGCCAAAAAAGTTGTTGGATATCTTAAAAAACTCGGTATTTCAGCTATCTATGCATCACCAATTTTCAAGGCCCGAAAGGGCAGTACCCATGGCTACGATATAGTGAATCCTCAGGAGCTCAATCCTGATTTGGGATCAAGGGTTGATTTTGATCATCTGGTCAAGGAAGTTACCTCTTTGTCGATGGGGTGGATTCAGGATATCGTTCCCAATCACATGGCAATTGACAGTGAAAATGAATTCCTCATGGATATATTTGAAAACGGGCCCATTTCACCGGCCTACAACTATTTTGATATCATCTGGGATCACGTGTATGAGGGGTTGCGGGGAAAGCTTCTTGTGCCGGTGCTTGGAAGTCCCTATGCAGAGTGTCTTGAAGAGGGGCAGATTAGGCTCTCTTATAATGGTGATGGGTTTTATCTTGGATACTATGATTTCCGTTTCCCTTTGAAAATAGAGACCTATGCATCGATTTTGGAACATGACCTGGAGAGGCTCAGGAAGGATCTTGGAAGCTCTCATTCCGGCCTGATAAAGCTGCTTGGGATACTGTATTTTGTCAAAAATGTCCATTCGCAGAGTGATTACCAGCAAAGAAAGGGGCAGATATCTTTTGCCAAGGCGATGCTTCGGGAAATTTATAACGGAGACCCTACCATAAAAGGTTTCATCAATGACAATGTCAGGTTTTTCAATGGAACGGTAGGGAAGCCTGAAACATTTGCAATGCTTGACAATTTGCACGCAGAACAGTTTTTCAAGCTTGCATTCTGGAAAGTTGCAACCGAGGAGCTCAACTACAGAAGGTTCTTCACGGTTAATGATCTTATTTCAATACGTGCTGAAGAGCAAAATGTTTTCACCGATTCACATGCACTTATAATAGATCTGGTTGTCAGGGGTTTCTTCTCAGGGCTGAGAGTCGATCATATTGACGGTCTGTATAACCCGCGGCAGTATCTCCAACGGTTACGGGATGTGACTGGGGATATCTATCTTGTTGTGGAGAAGATTCTTTCCTATGATGAGCATCTTAAAGCAGACTGGCCGGTGCAGGGTACAACCGGTTACGATTTTTTGAACATGGTTGCAGGGATTTTCTGTAACCGGGCGAACAAAAGAAAATTTGACAAGATCTACTCAGGATTTACCTCAGTTACTTGTTCTTTTGACAAATTACTGATTCAAAAAAAGCGACTCATTATCAGTCGTCACATGGCTGGTGACATCGACAATCTGGCTCTGCTTATAAAGCGAGTCAGTTCAAAGGATCGACGCGGAACCGATATGACTCTTTACGGCCTACGCAATGCGCTGGTGGAGCTGATCGCCTCGTTCCCGGTCTACCGCACTTACATAGATTCTGAGACCATAAGCCCAGAAGACCTGTACTGGTTAAATCTTACCTTTAGAATTGTAAAAAGAAACACCCCCCAGCTTACACGCGAAATAGAATTTATTGAGCGCTATCTTCTGCTTCAGTTCGAATTCTATGCCACTGAGCAGACAAAAAGAGAATGGGTCAATGTAATAATGCGTTTTCAGCAGTTTTGCGGGCCACTCATGGCCAAGGGGTTTGAAGACACGATGCTCTATTTTTACAACCGCCTCATTGCTCTCAACGATGTGGGAGGATTCCCGGAGCTTTTTGGCATAGAATCCGGCAAGTTTCATGCTTTTAATGTGAAAAGGCTTGAGAGCTGTCGATTTACACTTAATACTACTTCAACCCATGATACGAAGCGCGGAGAAGATGCAAGAATGCGCCTGTGCGTCATTTCAGAACTGCCTGAGGAGTGGAGCCAATTATTACGGCAATTCTCAAAAATAAATAAAGTCTACAAAACACATATCCTGGATGAGTATCAGCCGGACCGTAATGATGAATACCTTTTCTACCAGACTCTTTTGAGTGCATGGCCTTTAGAGGGGAGCAGTGAAGCCTTTGTTCAGAGAATATGTGACTACATGTTAAAGGCTGTCAGGGAGGAAAAGGCGCACACTGGATGGATCAAACCAGCGCTGGAATATGAAGAGGCGCTTATTTCATTTGTAAAAAATGTTCTCCACCGAGAAAAGA
Organism: Chitinispirillum sp.; assembly: GCA_007115975.1. Lineage (GTDB taxonomy): Bacteria > Fibrobacterota > Chitinivibrionia > Chitinivibrionales > Chitinispirillaceae > Chitinispirillum. Next base: position 945 of record SKJJ01000017.1, on the reverse strand, counting down.
ACCGGGAATTCTTCTCTCTTTTCGCTCCGTTTCAGAACAAGATTGCATGGTACGGTGTATTCAACTCTCTTTCTCAGCTGATTATCAAGTGCTGTTCTCCCGGAATCCCCGATTTTTATCAGGGTACTGAAACCTGGGATTTGAGTCTGGTTGATCCTGACAATCGCCGAAAGGTTGATTTTGGTCATAGAGAAAAAATCCTTGCAGGGTTAAGCAGTTTGTCGTCTGAGCAGCAAAACTCTTTTCTACGGCAAGAGATGCAAAATCCACTTGGAGGAAATTTGAAGTTTTTTACTTTGTTCCATTTGCTCAAGGTACGCAACGAAAAAAAGAGCGTTTTTAATTGCGGCAACTATTCCAAATTGAAATGCACAGGCACTCATAAAAACAGCGTATTCGCCTTTAGCCGCAGTTTCAAAGATGAAATTCTGTTGGTCATTGTTCCAAGAATGATTACCAGGGTTGTGTCACACGGGGTTTTGCCATTGGGAGCGGATGTCTGGAAAGATACGAAGGTAAACGTGGGCGGCAATTTTCAGAATGGTCTTTATCATCTGTTTACCAAAAACGGGGTTTCAGTTGATCTGGAGGGGGGAGTGTCGGTTGGGGATGCGTTTATTGATTATCCTGGAGCGGTGCTGGTTGGGAAGCATAAGAAGGTTTCGTTCGGTGTATAAGGAAAAAACGCAGTAGTGATCGGGTCCTTTTTTATAGAATAAGTGACTATGAAAAAGTTGTTGGGCCGTATACCTCGGACTGTTTGACCGGGACACTGTGAATTTACCGGTGCTCCTTCGCGCTCATTGAAATCGCACTACAATATGTTGGTAGTGTTCGTTTAAGGTGACCTTTAGTAGTAGAAAAAAGAAGAGCCTCATTTTACAATGGTAGTAGTGACAAAACCAGTAAAAGAGGAGGCTCTGGTGCAGATCGAAATCAACACCC
>SKJJ01000196.1 GCA_007115975.1 Chitinispirillum sp. | reverse complement strand
GTTTAGCTACCTTAGTGTTCTTTTAAATTTATGCCTCCGAAAGTCTTTTTCTGCGTGGGCTCCTATTCCTACTCCGCGCGATCCGATTTTCACTTTCTCATTCTTTGTTTTTTTTCTTAATTCGTCGTATTCGTAGAATTTGTAATTAGTCCATTTAAAAAATCTTTGACTGAAGTGTGGCCATTTTCTTTTGCAAAATCCAGTGCTGTTCTTCCATTAAATTTGAGAAAAGGATTAATTTTTTTCGTAACTATAAGATATTCCACGACTTCTGCCCATCCATTAGCTGCCGCAATATGCAATAACGAACATCCATCAGATCGGATCAGATCCACCTCATTGCAATGACTTAATAGGTACATACTAATGTCCTCTTTGCCCATTATGAAGGGCCAAAAAATAAGAGGCGACCCACTTTGGGTGTTTGGGTTACACTCAGCCCCCATTTGCAGGAGCATTTCTGCAATTTGAATATCATTAAGAGCAGTAATATATTGCAGTGCAGTTAATCCCATAGTATCCCTTTGTTGAACATCTAAGACATTAGAAGGCTTACTTCCCTTAGGCGACTTAAAAGATAGTAGTGTTATAATTGATTCTTTTTTGCCAAGAGCTGCTGATAACATTAAGGCGGATTTACCACTCTTATCTTGTGCATTAATATTTGCCCCCTTCTGGAGCAACCAATTAATTGCCTCTACATTTCCTCTTTTTGAAGCCCAAAACAGGGGTGTTTCGCCCGCGGCATTTCGACTATCCAGGTTTGAGCCATTACGGTATAAGTATTCCATGCAATCGACATGATTACCCCATGCAGCTTTCATCAGAGCATTATTTCCTTTGTTGTCCCTGTGATCCAGCTCTGCATTGTGTTTCGACAAAAGCTCCAACATTTCGATCTGACCATACAGAGCTGCGAGAAAAAGAGCTGTTTGACCACTTATGTCCTTTATGCAGGTGTTCGCTGAGTTTTCCAATAGAAGATGGCCACACTCATAAAAACCATGTAAAGACGCAATCATAAGAGGTGTTGTTTGATATTGAGCACATCTGGCATTCACATCGGCATCATCCCCTATTAACCTTTCCACTTTAACAAAATCGTTTGACCTTACAGCCTCGCACAGTGGATTGGTAAACGAAAGCGAATGCATGCTCAAAATAAAAAAGAACGAAATGGTACTCATCAAACCTGCGATGTTTACCACAAATAAACGTGAAAATTGGGATTTAGTGTAAAAGAATATCTTCATCATGATTCCTTTCAGTAGTATTTCTTTACCAAGTTACTACCATGAAAACTGAAAAAGTCTGCGTCAAAATCGAATATTTTCGACGTACCCGGAACGGTTCCCTGCCTTACTACTGATTCAAGAAACGCCAGCTCGGTTGCACCCTGCAATGCCTCCCGTAATGCGATTTGGCCGTTAAGCTTGGAAATGAAATTAGTGATCCGGGTTTCAAGGGATTCCGGCAAGCTGACTGACAAATTGGATTTTGTGTGTTTTGCCCATTGAATTCTAAGCTCATAAATATATTTGTGAATGTATCGCCTTTTGTTCTCTTCAATCCACTTGTCTCTATCCTGCTTTTGGACAACCCACCTCTCATAGATCTCATCAAGGGCCAGAAGCATCTCAGCTCGCGTGTTTTGATATCGTACATCGGCGTTGTGGTTAACCCCGAACATATCGTACAGAGCGAGAGCTTCGTTGAAACTGTCTATTATTGAAGATGTGGTTGAGAAACTCTTGGTTTGATTAGAAATAATTTTGTCGATTTCAAAACCTCTACCATGCATTAGTAAGAATAGTTGGGTAGTATTCGAGACAACTCTTTCATCAAATTCCTGCACTCCCGGTAATTCCTTATACCCGAGTAGCTTTTGGGCATCTTCCATGGCTTCAAGTGTAACAGCGTATGCGTCCTTGCCTCCCTGTACCGTAGCGTGTAGCACCCGAATATGTGCAAAGAATTCGGTCGCGGCGTTGAGGTTACCAAGATGCCCAAGAAAATTCAAATAATCATCAGCATTTTTAATCATGCCGGATTCTACCGCCTGGATCGCCTTCTGTGTCATATCTACAATGTAGTCTCGATTCCTATGAAGCAGCGCAATACTATCAACATGTCCCCTGAGCGACTTAAATGTCCCCACCGTATCAAACAGGTTCCCCAGAAATGTTCCGGAATGCCTAAGTGATGTTGCGGTTATTTTGTTCATCGCATCTGTAGTGGTAATGGACGAAACAAGCTTCCGGTACCTGTAGGAATAGAGTAGCTCAACGGTCGGTTTTGATGATTTCCGGTATGTCCGCGCAACACGGGAGAGCTTGAGGAAACTGCCGTAGGTAATAATTGCCCCGAACACATCCATAAACCCGTCGAAATAATTTCCCTGAACCAGCTTGAGCGTGCCGGTTACCACTCCTGCACCTGGTAGAAGACCCATTATCTGGACTGCAGGGTTATTAAGAATTTCATCGATTTTCCTGTTGCGGGTAAGAATGGTTATGTTTTTGTCTATGCGCTCTATGTAGGCTTTGGGCGGATTGGTATCGTTTCTGAGGAACTGGTGAATTTGTTCTTCAAGATCATTGAGTTCCTGCGCTGTTCGCCGAATAAACCCGTTTTCCATTTTAAAACAGTCACCCTGTGTTGCAAAGGATGAGTTCTGCATCTTGTTGTATTGTTCGATCTGCCCCTTGTACACTTCAAGTTTCTGGTAATATTCATTGACAGCCTGAATATGTTGAAACCATGGATTGTTTGATTCCCTGATGAGCTTATCAATAGCTTTTAGCGCATTATCAATCGTCTTGAGCTTCTTTCTGTTATAAGCATCTATTGTGCTGTCATACACACTCGTTGTTGACGCAGCAGTGGCCTGAACCAACTCCTGATAATCGCCGAGTTCTGTAGGTGCGTATTTCATCTGCGTATTGGTGATATTTAGCAGGTTTACCGAATCCAGTTGCGTGTGTATATCGAACAGGTCAAAAAACGGCTTGTAGGAGTATTCACCATAGAAATATGAAATAATGTGTTTTGAATTTCCGATTTTGGTGCCATCTTCTTTTGTCATCAGGAACCCGATTCCGT
>SKJJ01000024.1 GCA_007115975.1 Chitinispirillum sp. | reverse complement strand
ATACTCCTTACAGGCATTTTCAGTAGAAAAACGGTTTTCTAATTCGGTCAGAGTTTTAGGGTAGTCTTCCATAGCGAAAAACTACATCTTGTATCAACACCAATCAAGTGCATACCCATATTTATGATAAAACTAAACGAGAATTTTCCTGTTCAAATCGTATTATTATAGGGAAGATATATTTTCCATTCGAAAGAGAGTCCTCTCATGAAATTGAAGGTAGTGCTTGAACCATGTGATGAAGGTGGTTACACTGCAATCGTCCCCTCTTTGCCCGGATGTGTAAGCGAAGGGAATATATGGGAAGAAGCGTTATCAAACATTCGGGAAGCAATTACACTGTATCTTGAACCTGATGAAGAGGGTCAGGTTTATTCAAAGGATGCAGAAATGCTTGAAATAGCAATATGACACAGAAAGTTCCCTCATTGGGATACAGGGAGGACAACGGACAACACTGGCTCACATACTGAAAAAGGCCAACATTACACCTCAACGATTTATCGATTTGTTGTAGGGATTCAAAGCACAACAGAGGCCAGAAAATCAGCGGCAGGCTCCCAGATTATTATATATTGAAAATTGCAAAAAACACCCTCGGCCGAAAAAAAATTATGCTATGATTATTGCAAGAATTATCATTAGAATATGTGTATGAATCGTAATGGTTATGTGTCCCAATAAAATTATAAAGACAATCATTCAAAAAGGCCACCAAAAATGTTCAACCTGGGTGATCATTTGTCCCAGAAGGCTCTTAAGGCATTCTGTAGTAAATATCATATAAAAAAACTGCCCCTCTTCGGGTCTGCTTTACACGGTGGAGACACACCCGACAGTGATATCGACCTTTTGGTGGAATTTGAACCAAATCATGTTCTAGGGCTTCTAACCATGGCGGAAATAGAGATCGAGCTAACCCAGGCTATTGGCAGAAAAGTTGACCTGAGAGCACCAGCAGAGTTAAGCACCTATTTTCGGGATGATGTTTTAGCTCAGGCAAAAGTGGAATATGCTTCCTGAGGATAGGATTCGATTACCCGGAAATGGGGTTATGCTGTTTTTTTGTAAAGATTCCGATACTGATTTCATGGCCAATAACGATATCGTGAGAAGGACAAAAGCCTGGGCAAACGCGCCATGGGGGGACGGAGGGGGGGCGATTCCGATCGGCCAGTGCCCTCAATTGGGCGAAGTCTTCGCAGCCCTATAAACGAGGTACCGAGCGATTAGCGAGCCCGGGAGGAGAACCGGTGCCGTCCTCGGCAGGCGCCCAAATTCATATTATTCTTCTTTATTACCACTTTGAAGAGTTTGTTAAAGACCGCAAAACAGTTAAAGCTATCATCCGCTCAATAGAAGTCATCGGTGAAGCTGCATCAAAGATTTCTGCCCAACTTCGTGCAGAACACCCTAATGTACCATGGAAGCAGATCGTTGGCATGCGCAATCACATGATCCATGTCTACTTCGATATTGATTATCAAACTGTGTGGCAAACAGTAAAGGAAGATCTTCCTTTGCTTCCTGTATTCCCGTTAACTCATAACGAGGGGGGAGGTTCTACCCCAAGTTCAGAGTATAAATTTTTTTGTTTTTCCAGAATTTCACCCACACGCAATGCTTGGCCTGGTTGCTCATAACATTCGATGACATCCAATTTGTCCAGAAGGCTCTGGATGGTGTATTCTTTGAACAGGTTTTTATCCTGCATCTGCTTCTTTATATACGATAAAAATATTAATGCTAAAAATTCTATAAACAGCTTTCCTCTGAGGCTCTGTTCCGATGATACTAACGTTCTCCTTATATTCAACCGTTCTTTTAAATTGCCGAATGCTTTTTCAGCAACATCTTTATTTCGGTAAATCTCAAGTGCTGTAACAGCATCCATCATTTCATTGCTGACAAGAGCAAAATACCCGTAATACCGTTTTGCCTGTAGAACAGCATCCTGTTTAACTTTGGTTTTTGTCCCACGTTTTGGTGTTGTTTTTGTCTCAAAGTATTTATTGTAAATTTTTTCATGTTCCGGCAACCGCTTGCCGCTTTCCAACTCCCTGCGGAGACTGATCAACTTCCTGTCAAAGGCTTTTTCATCTTCTGCAGCCTTGTCGATATTGTAGTAGTAGTGAATGTAGATGCGCCTTTTTTCTGTTATAGTATCTCCTTTGTACGGTCTTTTTTGAGAGTAGTCCCATTCAGTCTGGATTGTACGGGTATACAACTCGTACTTTTCGCTGTAATATTCAAAGGAACGGAATTGTTCATAGATAGGATCAAGCCCATTTCTAATGAATTTCAGTGAAGTCTTCGCTGCAATTAAAAACTTAACATGGTCTCTGTAGAGGCCGTTAATGTTATCTTCACTGTAAAAGCCTCTGTCCATAACCAGTTTCACTTTTGCAATACCAAGAACATTTAGATCTGCAAGTAGATGCTTTACTGTCTTTGAATCAGGTATGTTGCCAGCGAGTTGTCGGTAGTAAAATGGAAGATTCGATTTTTATCCAAATACTATGGCAAGATTTATCTGTGCAAGCCGGTCATTTTCCTTGTTGTTGCCAAACTGAACTTGGCGAAGGTGTTCAGAGTAACTTGAAATGGAGGTAATGTCATATGCCCAGTATTCATTTTCAATGCGTCGTTTTCCCTGAAGGCGGAAAAACTGTTCTTTGTCTTCTTCTCTAACCGATGCAAAAAGCTCGCTGCTGCGTTGTGAGGTAATGTTGTTGTTGAAAGGGTGTTTGTGCAGGGTATGCCATTTTTCAAACCTGAAAAGAGAGTTGTTTTCTTCTAAAATCAAGTAATACGCAATTGACAGTAGCTGCTTATAACGGTCCGGGAAACACGTTTTAACATCCTGTGTGATTCCTGTCTTCTCACCTATTTCGTCCAGAAGATAAGTGGCGCCATAAAAAGAGCGCCGGGGAAACTCTGATGGTACCGGTCCTCTCTTTTTTGCCGAAATTTCCACCTTGTTTTTTCTGCATCTTCCATCTGTAGGAACGATCTCTCCGGTTTTCTCATCAACCCGGCCGATGAGCGTTCTTTTTGAACGGGACTGTTTTTTTTCCTTGTCCCAGTGGGAAATAGATTTGT
>SKJJ01000162.1 GCA_007115975.1 Chitinispirillum sp. | reverse complement strand
CCTGAATTGCTGTGTTGTGCACATTCAGAAGATGTACAGGGTTTCAAGAAAGACCCCGTCTCACGGTAGAGGTTTCTTACCCTGTGTATTTGGGCTCCGTTAACCGCTTTATAACCAGTCACATCAAAATAATGCTCATCTACAGCCAAAGCCTAATCCTCAGATGGCAGAGAATAGTGTCAGACCCAGCGATTTACTTGTATAGGCGACAGGGAGTGTGATATGGAGTTTGCCCAAGACTACGGGGCCCGGTTTGTTGGTATTTAGGGAAAATACACAGAGTAGGTCGTTTTCGTAAAAACGGGTATACGGTAGTAAGTGACCTGAGAGAAACCATATCGGCTATTTGCTGATTTGCAGTGTTCTTCAGATCAGAAGATGTAACGGTTATCTATAGGTAAATAGAACCAGCCCCCTTTGGCAGTAAAGGTTTCTTACCCTGTGTATTTGAGCTCCGTCAACCGCTTTATAACCATACCTATCAAATAAACGGCTCATTTTTTGGCCAAGTATTTCCATATAAGAGCTCATTTTTGGCAATTATTACCAGATAAAAAAAAGGAGATATCGCTATCTCCTTTTACAAAACAAACACTTACGAATACTGTTTAGAATCTTGCTGCAAAGATCAACTCAGGTCTGATTCTGGTACGCAGATCATCATCAGAATCATTGCTGCTGGCGTACACACGAAAACGGGGCCTTATGGTGAGATGACTGTTGATATTGTGTGTGTAGTTAATATCGACATAATGACGCAAATATGCAATCTCTGTCAGGGCGTTCTGTGCAATACCAAGACTGTAGGCCGTAACGAGCCTTCCGCCTGGCAGTGAAAAACGGGGGTGTAACTGAAAATAGACGGTGCTGCGATCAATCTGATCCTCCACCTCAAGCATTCCATATCCAATACCACCACGAAGATCCATCTTGCTTGTAGGACGTGCACGAACGTCAAGTCCGACAGCCATCGCCATGTTGCTCTCACCAGGAATTGGGGCACCGTTTGTATCTGCTTTGTAAATTCCAGTCTCAATAAGAGCAGCCGGAGTAAGTGTTACTTTTTTAATGCTTATTGGAGCATTAAGCCCAATTCTGTAACCATCAACTACCTGCTCATCATTATCATGAATTAATCTTCCCGTACTGCCCTTGGTGGAAGTGTTGAGGTTGATCCTCACTGCATCACCAGCTTTGATCCCCACATTAATACCAGCCACTGAAGCAATCTCGTTCCAAGCAGTCGAACGGTCGAAATGACGGCTTCCTCTGCTTACATGATAACCGGCATCGTATGCAGAGTTCTCTGACACTGGCACGATACCAGCTTCAACTCCAACGATTTCAGTGTTCCAGACAAGATATGCATGCCCCAGAAGGATAGCATGAATATTTGAACCAGACAGAAGCCCATCATTGTTATTAACCCCTGCGGAGAACTCGTTGGTGCCTACGTTTTCAATCTGAAAACGCAGGCTCACCTGATCATTGGCTTTTGCATTGACCCCCAAACTCCACCCGTACTGATGATGCATATCGGATGTGGTTGGTCTGTCCGAACCATCGGCAGTTTTTCCCCCATCAATATTCGCTCTGATCCGGTACTGTGCAGATCCGGAGAACTTCACTTCTGGTTGTGCGCTTACACTTGAAGCTATAACCATCCCTGTAAGAGCAACTCCCATAACCAACCTTAACATAAAACCTCCTTAAAAAGTTATGTGATGATACAACTGCATGTTTGTATCGGTTAATCCATCATTACTGCACCAAAAATATACCCCCCGATTATTTTTGTTTGATAAATGAAATATTAGTAATCCGTTAGGGGAGAAAAACCTTTTAGTAATGTGTTCCATAGGAAGGTACTGTTTTCCAGGGGTATACAACTTATTCATCATAGTTACTGCTGCCTCTCATTATTTCCGTATAAATCTTTTCAACAGCAGTTCCATCCAGTCGGACAGGGCTGTTTGAAAGTCTCTGGGAATTGACGGACTGGGACAGCAGACTTATTTCATCAGACAGATTGCAAATTGGAGGCGGGCAGGTGATCCCCATCCGGTGGAAACACCTTTCAAGCATATTTGCAGCTTCAATTGGCGACCGGGCTCCAAGCGCAGAAGCTATTCTTGAAAAGACATCCCCAACAAAGCTTTCACCCCTTTTGTCACAAACAAGGTGAATATTTCTGCACATGAATCTCCACACCGCGGGAAGGCACAACGCAACCGCATGTCCGTGAGGAACACCATAGCGTGAAGTGAGTATGTAGCTCATTGCATGGGGAGCAGTTGTAAATGTCAGATTGATTGCTCTTCCGGAACAGTTTGATCCCATTGCGATAGCCTCATACGCATCACTGTGTTCATCGATATACCGGTCAATATTTTTCCAGATCAGATCAACCGCTGCTCTTGAGTATATTCTGCTCTCTTCTGTGGAATGTACCGACCACAACGACTCTAGTGCCTGACAGAGTGCATCAAGAACAGTGCATTTTTTTTGGTAAGCAGGAAGGGTTGAAAGCAGACTGGATTTTATAACAGCATAATCAGGCAGCAACGATTCATGCCCCACCGAATGTTTAACCCCATCTCTGTAGACAACCGCAAAATGTGTTGATTCGCTTCCGGTCCCGGCAGTTGTGGGAACAGCAATCAGAGGCGTTGAGCAGTTACGGTATTTCTGAGAGCTGAAGTGCTCATCCTTATTGAGAGAGGAAAACAGTTTTATGCACTTTGCCACATCGATTGTGCTCCCCCCCCCTATTGCAACAATACAGTCACACGTATTTTCGGTAAAAAGTTTTACACCCTTAAGGATATCAACGTACTGTGGGTTAGGACTGAAATCATCAAACGCACAGACAGAAATACCCGAAAAATCAAACGGCTCTTTTGCCCCGATAAGATCAAATGCCTTATCGCACACAAGAAGAATACTCTGTACTTTCAAAATTGAGAGCACATCATCCAAAAGGTCCTCATCCGGTGACCTGAATACGATTTGCTGATTATAATGAGTCACATTCATAAAAGACTCTGCCGTTATTTTAATCACCGACTAAGTTCAGGAGCATTTATGCAATCGAGCATGTCCTGAAGAGAGT
>SKJJ01000164.1 GCA_007115975.1 Chitinispirillum sp. | reverse complement strand
TGCATGCATTTTGGTCATTGTGAAGAATTTACCATTATCGATGTTGAAGAGGGGAAAATTGTGTCCGAAAAAACCGCTACCCCGCCACCCCATGAACCGGGTGTGCTGCCTAAATGGGTGGGTGAGGAGATTAAAGCTGACGTTATTCTTGCTGGCGGAATGGGGCAGCGGGCTCAGGAGCTCTTCTCTGGCTACGGGGTAAAAATTGTTACCGGTGTCACACCTTCTGTTCCCCGTGATCTTGTTCTTTCCTATATTGATGGAACACTGGCTACGGGAGCAAATGCCTGTGACCACTAATCCTGTTCGTCGTCCTGAGAGTCATGGGAATTGTCTTCTCTGTGGTGACCGGAACCGGTTTGGATTGGGGCTGCGCTTTTACGCAGTCTCTGATTCTGAAGTGGAGGCAGTGCTCAACAGTAAGCGTCACCATCAGGGGTACGAAGGTATCCTGCATGGAGGTTTTGTTGCCTCATTGATGGATTCTGCTATGTGCAATGTTCTTTTCCACCGTGGTATCGAAGCGGTTACAGGAGATATTTCAATTCGTTACCTTGAGGAGATTCCCTATGACTGTGAGGTGGTATTACGTGGACTGTTTCTCGGTGGCTCTGCACCTCTTTTTAAAGTAGAGGCAGTGCTTATGAGAGAGGGCAGAATTGTTGTCCGGGCAAAGGCACGATTTGTAAAGAGGGGATATGGCAAATGAGTCTACGTATTACAGTGCTAACCGATAATATCGCGGAGTCCCCTTTTGTCCGGGAGTATGGGCTCAGTCTATTGATTTCGGTGAAGGGAATATCGATTCTCTTTGATACAGGGCAGGGTGAGGCCTTTGGGATCAATTGTGGTATTTTGGGAATAGATCCTTCGCAAGCAGAAAAGGTGGTGCTTAGTCACGGACACTACGATCATGGTGGAAATCTGGCAACTGCTCTTAAAGAAAGCAATGCTACCCTTTTTCTGCATCCCGAAACCTTAACAAAGCGATACTCCTTCCACCCGGATCATCCTGCTAAATCAATCGGGCTGACCAATAAAAATGCTCAGGCAGTATTGGATCATAATCATAGTAAAGTGAAGTGGATTTATGGAGTAACAAAGGTTATTGATGGAGTGTTCGTTACCGGCTCCATCCCCCGTATAAACTCCTATGAAGATACAGGAGGCCCCTTCTACCTTACCCCTGACAGAACTACTCCAGATGCCATTATCGATGATATGGCGCTTTGGATTGAAACTCCGAAAGGTCTTGTTGTTATCTGCGGATGCTGTCACTCAGGGCTTGTGAATACTCTCTCTTATATCAGAAAGATCACCGATTCACCTGTACATACTGTTATGGGTGGCTTTCATCTGCTCCATTCAAATGAGATGCGATTGGAAAAGACAATTACCTATCTAAATGGGAATCCTCCTCAGCAGATAATCCCTCTGCATTGCACCGGAGAAGATGCGGTGTCTTTTCTGAAAAAACGATGCAGCAGCAGGGTAATTGCTGGTGGGGCGGGATTTTGTATTGAGGTATAGTCTGTGAAGACAATGTAGGCACACGAAAATCGAGGATTATGATATTTACGGATGGAAAAAATATCACAATCAAAAGCTCTTTGAGATAGCTGGGTTTTCTATAGTAACGAGGGAAGATTGGAAACAGGCAAAATATATTGATATCTGTTTACACTACTCTGTTTCCAGGCTAAAAGTAGCCTCCTTAATGTGTGTAGCCCCTTCACTATTGATAAAGCTGGAATACAAATAGAACTCTGATACACAAAACGACTCGGTTTTAAAGAGGCTGTTTCGGCTTATGTAAGAAGCAAGGGCGTCCGGAGGAGAATTTTTCAATCGGGCAATGGTTATGTGGGGAGAAAATTTCCTGTTTTCGGGTGCAACACCGGTTGCAATAACTGCACGTTCAATTTTGTTTTGAAAACGCACGAGTGGTTCGCTTTCTGCTAAACCAAACCATAATACGCGGGGCTGTCTGCGGGGAGGGAAAACACCTACACTTTTGAGTGATAACTCGAAAGCTGGGAAATGCACGTTGCACAGGGAGTGGCAGATTCGCTCTGCGGTCCCATTTTCTACATCACCGATAAAGCGAAGTGTGAGATGGATCTGGTCGTTCTTTACCCATTTCGCTCTGGGAATGGATTGATAGGTGAATAGAATTTCATCTCTTATTAGTTCCGGAAGGTCGATTGCAATAAAAAGTCGGGGCATTTTTTTCTCCTTTATTTTGATTCGAATCCAAACCCTCAGAGCACGTAATCGTAATCATCGCTTAGGTGACAACCCATCAATCTCCAGTCAAACGGGACCAATACCCCCCCCCTGGGTTCACCATTCCCCCGAAAGCGAAAATCCATCGCACATCCGCTACAACAAACGAATCAATTATATTACCTTTTATACTACAAAATATTTAATGTTAGTGCCTCAATTTGAAAACAGGGAGGGGTAAGCAATGATTCCGGTATTTTCCACTTCTGCAATGCGTGCAATCGATCATAGCACCATCAATGGCGATATCACAACTGGCTACTCTTTGATGCTTGAAGCGGGGATGGGGCTTTTTGAAGAGGCCAAAAAGATGATCTCTTTTAGAGACGGAGCAAGCATTACCGTATTTTGTGGCAAGGGCAACAATGGGGGTGATGGATATGTTGCCGGCAAAATGCTTCTGGAGGCTGGCTACAGTGTAATGTGCTATTCGCTTTGTGAACTGGAAGCTCTTACCGGAGAGGCAAAGATCGCCCTGAATGAGTATCTGGCGCGTAAAGGAAATGTTCTGGTAATAAATGAAGTAGAGGATATTGAAGCACTTAGCTCCTGCGATTTGATCATTGATGCAATACTTGGAACCGGAATTAAGGGTGATCCCCATGGTCTCTGCGCTGCGGTTATACACCGTATTAATGTCTCTGGAATGCCTGTTCTTTCGGTCGATACTCCTTCGGGGCTTAATTGTGATAATGGTGTACCTGGGAACCCTTGCGTAAAAGCCAAAGCTACCGTTACAATGGGCTTCCCAAAGCTTGGGTTACTCTTCGCTCCCGGTAAGGCCTATGTTGGAAAACTGGTGACCAAAAATCTTGGTTACCCTGAAGAGAATGTTGTGGAAAACAGTGAAAGTGTTTTCTGTGCGGTCGCTGAACAGATGCACAAAATTCTTCCTCAACGCAAACAGTTTGGGGCAAAGTTTGAGCATGGTCTTGCCCTTATGGTGTGTGGTTCACGGGGAATGAGTGGTGCAGCAACACTCTCATCCACTGCAGCTATGCGTATAGGGTGTGGAATGGTACATCTTGCCATTCCGCAATCTTTGCTTGATGTGATGTCTACAAAAGTTACAGAACCTGTTTTGCACCCCGTTTCAGAAACTTCATCCGGAACTCCTTCAGCAGATTCCCTTAAAGAGATTGTGAACCTTCTGAAAGGGAAAAATGCTATCTGTATCGGACCCGGAATTTCCCACCATCCCCAGACTTCAGTCATGGTAAGGGAGCTTGTCAAAGGGGTGAATGTGCCGGCTGTACTTGATGCCGACGGGCTTAACGCATTTGTGGGGCATACCGATGAGCTAAAAGAGCATGGTGGAGAGCTGCTTATAACTCCTCACAGGGGCGAGTGGAAACGGCTCTTTGGCCAATTGTCTGCCGAACCGTCAGAGATTATTAAAAAGCTCAGAGCGGTCGCTTCTGATTTTAATCTGACGATTCTTCTGAAAGGAAACCCGACAATCGTAGTAGAGAATACAGGTAAGGTAATAATTGCTCCCTTTGGAAATTCAGCTTTGGCAACTGCCGGAAGTGGTGATGTGCTCAGTGGTATTATAGTCTCCCTTATAGCTCAGGGGGCAAGTGTTGTTGATAGTGCAATACTGGGGCAGTTTGTTTTTGGGGAGGCGGGGACAATGGCTGCTGGTGATTTGACTGAATATTCTGTCATGGCAGGGGATATACCGTCCTATATTCCCAGAATTATTAAGAGAATTGTTGAGTCGGATGTTTAGGTTAAGACTGTTGGTTTTTTTCAGGTCTCCGAGTGTTGGCATTCCGATGCCGATGTACCCCGAGCTCCCCGAGTACCAGTATTCCTATACAGGTGTACCGAGGGGGGAGCGGTCTTAATTGTAACCGATCTCCCCTCAATACAGCAGGCGGACCTGCTAGTCGGGGAGTCTTGCTATGCAACTTTTCCCCTCTGAAGGAACATACAGAGCTGTTCCCAGCAATGTAAGATCCTGATTGTAAACGTAATCAAAGTCGAGCAAGTGCTGAGTGAGTTCCCATGCACCACCGGTACCGATCACCCGTAAATCCTCAAACCGTCTGGTAAAATGTCTCACGTGTATAGTTATTGCCCCTGCTGTTCCGTAGAGTACTCCTGACATGATGCAGCTTTCAGTAGAGGTACCCGGGAGTGTGTGGTTTCCAGATGATAAATCGGTTCTGGGAAGTTTATCAGTGTTGGAACTCAAAGAATCCAGCTGCATTTTTATACCAGGTAAAATAGCTCCACCAAGAAACCCCTTTTCTTTGTCAAGAATGTCAATTGTTATTGCTGTTCCCGAATCAACAATCAGGCAATTGTGCCCTTTGTAGAGTCGGTTGGAGGCAAGAGCGTCTGCAATTCTGTCTGTCCCAAGGTTTGAAACAGTGTGATATAGAAATGGCACGGGAAGAGATTCGTGGACACTGAGAAGATTTATCTCTGATAATCCTTTTTCATGACAAATATCGCTTGATTTAAAGTAAAGATCTTTTATACACGACGAAATATTTACATGACATATTCTTTTTGGTGCACCTGCTAACAGTGAGTCCAGTTCAAACCCAAAACAATCATCGAAAGCGGTATTAGGAATGCTGATCTTTTTGACACAGATAAGACTGCCGGTATCTACAATAGCAGCGCGTGTTGTGCTGTTTCCGATATCGACTGACAAAACGGTACTGGAATTATGAGTTGGTTTCTTCATTGATATCACTACACTTGTAAATATTCAAGAGTTCCGCTGTTAAAATATACAATGCCCTTGTCAGTGGACAGCTCAATTTGCCCGTCTTTTCTGACTCCGTTGAATGTCCCATTAATATTGTTGATGCGTACCAATGAACCGGTTTTGTAAAGAAGAGACGTATAGAGGTATTCTGTAAGGTGGTCATTTTTACAAAAGTTGTAAAACTGTATAAGAATAGCTTCAAGCAGAGGTACCAACGGGGTCTCTCTTGAAGTCTCGTTTTGTACCGATGTTATCAGATGTGCCAATTCAGAAGGGAAGTTAGAGATTGGAATATTTACATTTAATCCGAATCCGAGGATAAGGTGTTTCTCGGAAGCGGGGAGTGATTCGAGAAGTATTCCGGCAACTTTTTTTCCGTTCCAGTATATGTCATTTGGCCATTTGATTTTGATGTCGGAGTCAGGGTAGAGCTCCAGAAGAGTTGAGCAGATGGCAACGGATAGTGCCCGGTTATAAGTAAAATGGTTGGTGATATCCTCAACTGGTGTTATGATACTGATCCACAATCCTCCAAAAACATTGGAAAAAAATGACCGTCCGTGACGTCCCCGCCCCTGGTTTTGAACAGTAGCCTGAACTACGTACATTCCCTTTAGTGGTATGGGGTGGATAGTTTTTGCGTGATCATTGGTAGAATCGATACAATCAAAAGAATAGAATTGTTCTACGAAGTGGAGTTTGTCTGGAGTTTTTATGAGCAAAGCCGGATCCTTTTTTCTGTAAAATAAGTTACAATCACTCCAATTATCCAAAAAGAGTTACAGAAGCGGGGACGATTTTGTTGGGGTAATAATTTGCAGGGGAGTGGATGTAACCCGGTTTTATGACCGGATTACATCCAATACAATAATCTACTTCTCTTCCACTATAAGAAGAGACTGTGGATCAAGTTTTAAATGCAGGTTGTCTGCAGCGGGGTACGTATCATGGTCTTTGATAAGGTGCAGATGGATGTAGTCCTCGCGAGGTTCAAGCTGAATCATTATGGCAATATCCTCTTTGAATCTAGATATCACTTTCACCACCCCGTTTTCATCCACATCATTATCATCTCTGTGTACAGTGGCACTAAACCACAGTTCTACACCAATATCTTCGGCAATCTCTTTAAACACTTTGAACTCTTCCGGTGAGCTTTTGTCGAAATTGTAACCATCAATGATGATTATGTCTGCAGAGAACTGAGCATCGGTTATCATCGCCCGTATACCGTTAAGAACCTTTGGAACCGTTGCACCATCCTGCTTGAAGTTCATGATCACTCTGTTTCTTGTGAGTTTGTCGTGAACCGTTTCATCATTGATGCCATACCGTTTTGAAATCTCCTGATAGATATCTTCATACCAAGTCATGATATGTGTGGTGTCAGCAGAAAATGAGACATGAATAACATGTTTGTCCTGGAACAGCTGGTCAGTTGCAATGTGCACAAGACAAGCGGTTTTACCCACACCTTTTCTTGCTGTAATGACACCGACATTCCCTTTTCCGACTCCGCCACGAGTAGATTTTTCGAGAATTCTCAGAGGGCTTCTTGCTATAAGCTCATTGGGTAACATAAAAATCTACTCCTTTCTATTTGCGTTTTGCTTCTTCTTTTTTCGCTTCTTCATGCTGCTTTTTCAACTCTTCAGCAACACTTACCGGCACTTTACTGTATTTCAAAAACTCCATGGTGAATTCTGCTTTTCCCTGAGTGAGCGAGCGCAGAACTGTTGAGTATCCAAACATTTCACTTAACGGAACTTCAGCTTCCACTCGGGTGAAATTACTCTCTTCTGTTGTAGTGAGTATAATTCCGCGTCGCTGATTGATACTTCCCAGCACATTACCCTGAAACTCACTTGGTGATTCAACACTTACCTTCATCACCGGTTCAAGGATCTGGGGTTTTGCCTTTTCAAAGGCCTGCCAGAACCCTCCGATTGCAGCCTGCTGAAAAGCGACATCTGATGAGTCAACTGCGTGGAATGCTCCGTCATCAATTGTTAGTTTCACCCCTACAATGGGGAAACCAATAATTTTTCCCTTTTTTAAACAGGCTCTGAAACCTTTGTCGCAGGATGGAATGTATTCATTTGGAATCACTCCGCCTTTGATCTGGTCCACAAACTCATAATCCTGTTCGTGTGAAGGTTCAAGCGTTCCGGCTACACGGCCATACTGTCCTGCGCCACCGGTCTGTTTTTTGTGAGAATAATCAAAACGGGAGGGAACAGTCACTGTTTCACGATATGCAACCTGTGGCATTCCGGTTTCCAGTTCCACCTTGTACTCACGCTTCATTCTCTCAATATAGACATCGAGATGAAGTTCTCCCATCCCCCGTATAACCGTCTCATTGGATTCGGGGTCGACAAAGCTTTTAAAGGTGGGGTCTTCTTTGGAGAATCTGTTGAGTGCCTTTGACATGTTATCGGAGGATTTCTTGTCTTTGGGCGAGATGGCAAGTGAAATTACGGCTTCGGGGACATACATTGTAGTCATAGTCAGATTCTGTCCCTTTTCAGTAAAGGTGTCACCTGAGGCACAATCAACGCCAAACAATGCTATTATGTCACCTGCACCTGCACCATCAATGTCTTCCATAGAATCGGCATGCATACGGATAAGTCTGCCGACTTTGAACCGTTTGCCGCTTCTTGTATTTGTTAACTCGCATCCTTTTTTGACTGTGCCTTGATAGATCCTGATATAGGTGAGCTGTCCGTATTGTCCCTCCTCAAGTTTAAAGGCCAGAGCAACAGCTGGCAGAGATGAATCAGTTTTAAGGGGTACTGGTGTTTCATCATTATCCATATCAAGGGCATTGGTTTCAATTTCTGATGGGCATGGCAGATAACTTATGATGCCATCAAGAAGTAGCTGAATTCCTCTGTTTTTGTATGCAGAACCAACAAAAACAGGAGTAATATCAAGTGACAAGGTACCCTTGCGCAGTGCATTCTTGATCTGCTCAACGGTTTCGTTGCCCTCGAGATAACTTTCCGCCAACTCATCGCAATGCATTGAGACCGCATCAAGCAGCATTTCGCGTCTTTTGGTCGCTTCTTCAAGAAGTTCTGAAGGGATCTCAGCTTCACGCATTATCTCGCCGTTGGCTCCTTCAAAATAGATCGCTTTCATGGTGATAAGATCCACTGAACCTTGCAGTTTTTCCTCAAGTCCGATGGGGATTTGGACCATAATCGCATTGTGACCCAGTTTTTCGCAAAGCTGGTCAGTTACACGGTAGGGATTTGCACCCGAACGGTCACATTTGTTTATGAATGCCAGGCGTGGGACATTGTACCTCTTGAGCTGACGGTCAACGGTGATAGACTGGGACTGAACACCACCCACAGAGCACAGTACTAGAACCGCTCCGTCGAGAACACGCAGTGCACGCTCTACTTCGATGGTGAAGTCAACGTGGCCGGGAGTATCAATAACGTTGATAGGATGATCTTTCCAGGTTACGTTGGTTGCAGCAGAGGCTATAGTTATGCCGCGTTCACGTTCGAGTTCCATGGAATCCATGGTTGCTCCAACGCCATCCTTACCCTTTACTTCATGAATCGCATGAATTTTGTTGCTGTAAAACAGGATGCGTTCGGTCAGGGTCGTTTTACCGGAGTCGATATGGGCACTGATACCGATGTTGCGCATTTTGTTGATGTCGAAAGCCATACAAATAATTCCCTCTCCAATATTATCGCAAAAACTGGTTAATAATGTGAAATCGATTGTTCTGTTTATGCCTGATTTTTTGTGCATTAAAAGAGGATATCCCACTTCTATGCGGCCGAAAAAAATAATATATGGTGTTATGTTGAATAAGGAAAAACTGCATTGCCCCGAAAAAAGTAGATGTTTTTGCTTTTTGGGGTCATAAAACCACCCAATAGTACCATACCATCCCTACTACGGCAGGTATGGGCGAATATTTAATGGCAGTGCACACACCGCCCTGTTTAATTATATTTTTAACAGTTGATATGTGTTCACAACTATCATCCTTTCGCCACCCCCGTGCATCTGGAATTTGCTCGACAGCCAGGCACAAACTTGTTATCTGATTACAATTGCTTTAAGTTGCACCAAAACAGACTGAGAATGAAAGATTATGAACATCCTCTACTACGTTACATCACACGGATTTGGCCATGCAGTAAGGACTGCTGCAATCTGTAACTGTTTCAATCCGGGGGTAAATGTTACTTTCAGAACCGCTGTTCCTGAACATTTTTTCAAGGAAGAGCTTACAGTACCATTTAAAGTGTTACCCGCAGAGTTTGACTGTGGCTGTATTCAGAGTGACGGTGTTACAGTGGATATTGAGAAAACACTTACTACATATGCTCAAATAGCGGCGCGAAATGATAAAAGAGTGCAGGATGAGGTCGCTCTATGCAAAGAACTTGGAGCGGACTGCATAGTTAGTGATATTACCCCTTTTGCCTTTCAGGTAGCGCATCTGGCGGGTATACCCTCTGTGGCTGTAGCAAATTTCACATGGTACGATATCTACAGCCACTATACAGAAAACTATCCGTGGTTTATCCCTGAACTGAATCGGATGAAACAACAGTATGGCATGACAAATGCACTTCTCTCACTCGAGCCTTCAATTGAAATGGAATATTTTGGCTCAAAGCAAACTATTCCGGTTGTCGGGCGAAAAGGTGTGTGCAGAAGAGAAGAGATCTGCAAATTGTATGGCATCAAGCAAGAGAAACATTTGGGGCTCATATACACGGGCAATTTCGGTCTGGACACAGTTCTGTGGCATAAGCTTGAGCTATTCAGTGACTGGGAATTCCTTGGTGTATATCCGCTCAAAGGCAATCCCGCCAATTTTCATCTTATACGAAAGGCTGATTGCGCATATCAGAATTTGTCTGCTTCGGTCGATGTTATAATATGCAAATTAGGTTATGGCGTTTTGTCCGAGAGCTTTCTTAACGGCGTACCTCTTATATTTCTTCCCCGCAGTGATTTTGCCGAGTATCCGGTGCTGGAAAAGGAAGTGCTCGCAAAAAAACAGGGCTGCAAATTGGAATCAGAAGATTTTTTTACGCTCAAATGGCATGATGCTCTTAAAAAGGCTTTGCTTTTAAAACCCAATTGCACTGAGATAACTAATTTCGGGGCACAAATGTGTGCTGCTGAAATAGAGAAAGTTGCGAGAAAACAGATCCAAAACCACTCCTGTTCACAATAGTATTGGTCTGATCCATAAGTCCTGTCAGGAAAATGAAGTCTTTAGCGGAAATCGCATTTCCGTTTTTATCTCTTTTTCACCCATTATAATGAATATGGGACTATTGTGAATTACTTTTTGATGATTTGCAGGGAGTGCGGATGAAAAGGAAAAGTGAAACAAGCGGTATGACACTGGTAGAGATGGCTGTGGGGATGTTCGTGGCCTCATTGGTGATATCAGGAGCATATAAACTGCAGTCAAATATCACCAGAAGTGTTGAACGTGAGAGGGATAAATCGATTCTGCTGTCTGAGATTTTAAACACCGGAAGATTGATCGAACGCGACATTCGTTCCACCGGTTACGGATTACCCGGCAACGGGCTGTTAAGAGTTATCGTAGATGGTAATGAAGAGTTGTTTCTTTTTACAAACAGTATCAATGTGACAGCAGCAATTACTGCACAGGTAAACACCGGTGCACACTTGCTTCAACTCAGCGATGCCCAAGGATTCAATGTTGGAGATTGGGTGTGTATAAAAAACGGTGATCAGGTTACCTATCATACAGTTCATAATGTCAACATTGATGATAACCGCATTCACCTCGAAAACGGAGTAGGTTCGAGTATACAAGCCGGTGCCCAGATTCATCGTGCAGAGTCAAGAAGGTACTTTGTTGATCCTCTTGAAGCTGTTCTTTACAGAGAATCGAATGGTAGCGTGATGCGGATAAGTGACAGAATAAATACCTTGAATCTTAGTCCAAGAGGTAATGCCGGGTCCGATATGATGCTGACCCCTCAGAATGCCCAATCCATTCATGTAACCCTTGGTGGAATGGTAAGGTCAGGAGGTAATGAGCAGCTGTATAGCGAAACTACAGAAATAAATATCAGAAATGCTGCACTTTAAACAACTGCAAGGAAAAGAAAAGAATGAAATGTTATTTCAACGATAAAAACGGAGGAACCATTGTTGCAGTTTTGATGGTTGGTCTTATCTTGAATATTACCATTGCGGTCATCTACTTTTCTGTCAACCGGTCGATACGCCAGACCGGTGTGCGCCGTGTTGATTCTTCCGCTCTTCACATTGCCGAAGCCGGTAAAGAACATATATACGGCAGCATAAGCAGCGGTTATTTTACCCCTGTACAAAACAGCAGTGTTGAAGTGTTTTCTGCGTTGCCCTTTGGAGACGGGACTTATACTGTAATTTGCAGCACCAATAATTCTGCTGATACCATTTGGGTCACCGCTGAGGGCTCTGTAACTAATAGTCCCAAAACGATCAGAACAGTTGCGAACCTTCTACCAAGTATCGA
>SKJJ01000046.1 GCA_007115975.1 Chitinispirillum sp. | reverse complement strand
GTGATGCTCGACAGTGATCTGGCCAAACTTTATGGTGTTGATGTCAAAAGGCTGACTGAGCAGGTTAAACGCAACCAGGAACGGTTCCCATCTGATTTTCGTTTCCAGTTATCTGTGGCGGAGTTTTCAGATTTAAGATCGCAATTAGAGGCCCCAGATAACGGTGATCATTCTGTCTTACAGAAGACCACTTCGAATGTCGGTAAAAACTTGAGGTCGCAGACTGCGACCTCAAAATCTCATGGGGGGCGAAGATACCTGCCCTATGTTTTTACTGAGCAGGGAGTTTCCATGCTCTCTACAGTACTGCGCAGTGATACTGCAATCAGGGTAAGTGTGCAGATTATGCGGGCTTTCGTTGAGATGCGTAAGTTTTATTCAACAAATGCAAAGCTTTTTGCCCGTCTTGAAACTGTGGAAAAACGGCAGCTTGGGTTTGAGATTAAAACAGATCAGAATTTTGAAAGAATTTTTAAAGCGCTTGAGTCCACCCAGTCTCCAAGGCAGGGTATCTTTTATGATGGACAGGTTTATGATGCTTACACCTTTGCAGCAGATCTGATCCGCAGGGCAAAAGAGTCTATTGTCCTTATTGACAACTATATAGATGATACGGTTCTTACTCTTTTGTCCAAACGAAACTCCGAAGTCACTGCAGCAATTTATACTAAATCAGTTTCAAAGCAGTTAGATCTCGATATCAAAAAGCACAATGAACAGTACCCTCAAATAGAGGTACACTCTTTAACTAATTCACATGATCGTTTTCTTTTGTTGGATAAAAAGGAGATCTATCATTTTGGGGCATCACTGAAAGATTTGGGAAAGAAATGGTTTGCATTTTCACGGTTTGAGAGCGGGGCGCTGGAGATGCTTGAGAGATTGGGGGTGAAGGGATGAGGTTACCAGAGGGATGGGAAAAAACGAAAATAGGTGCTATTGCAATAAAAATAGGTAGCGGAACAACTCCTAAAGGTGGTAGAGAGGTTTATCAAAAGTACGGCATTCCAATAATTCGTAGCCAAAATGTGTTGTGGGGTAAATTGGATATCACAGATGTGGCAAAAATTCCATTGGCACAACATAAGAGAATGAGTAATTCGGTGGTATTGTCCAATGATATTCTTCTTAATATTACTGGTGCATCAATTGGAAGGTGTTGTGTGGTTCCACCTGAAACTGGTGATGCAAACGTAAATCAGCATGTGTGTATTATTCGAGTAAGTAAGAAAGCTGCATCAGAATATGTCGTAAATTATTTGTTATCACATAATGGGCAAAGACAAATTGAACTATTTCAAGCTGGTGGTAACAGGCAAGGGTTGAATTTCCAGCAAATTGGTACAATTGCATTGAATCTCCCCCCTCTCCCTGAACAAAAAGCCATTGCCGGGCTGCTCTCCACCTGGGATGAGGCGATCGGGAAGACCGAACGGCTGATTGTGGCTAAATAGAGGGCTTACACTATTTTACTTGATAAACTTGTTTACAGGGACAGAAAATCAAATTGGTCTGAAATACAATTAGGAAAAGTTTTTAAAGAGCGCACCGAGACTAAACGCTTTGATCTGCCATTGCTATCTATTTCCAGAGGGTTGGGTATTACACCGCGAGAAGAATCAAACCGGAAGGATAGCTCAAATGAAGACAAGTCAAAATACCTCAGAATCTGCCCAGGTGATATAGGTTATAACACAATGAGAATGTGGCAAGGTGTTTCTGCTTTATCCGAATTAGAGGGTATTGTAAGCCCTGCATACACAATTTGTACCCCAAACTCAGAATACATTGATGGACTATTTGCGTCTTATCTATTCAAGCACCCATGGGTAATACACCAATTTTATAAGCATTCCCAGGGGCTGACGTCTGATACCTGGAATTTAAAGTTTCATCACTTTGCTGAGATCAAGCTTTGGATACCACCACTTAATAAACAGAAAGTTATCGCTGAAGAACTTCAGCTTTCTGGAGTAGAAATTAAGATTCTAAAGAAGCAGTGTGAAGCAATAAAAAAACAGAAACGTGGTCTTATGCAGAAGCTGCTCACTGGGGAGTGGCGGGTGAAAATAAAAGATCCGCATTCTTGAAAGGGTATAGCCGTGCCAAATCATACAGATTGTATACGACTCAAACAAAAAGACTTTTTGGAAGATTTGTTCAAGAAAAAGTCTATTACAGAAATGGTCACTGTTTATTATTCAAAAACATCGTCAGATCACAGTTGTGGAATATATTGTGCCTTAATCCCTAATAATCAAAAAACTAAATGCTTAGAAGATTTTTCTTGGGATTTGCACCATGGAAATGGTTATCCAGAAGCAATTGTCTATAATCATGGTGATAGCAAGAACGCTTCATATCACCGATATGGTACCGATAAGGGTATTGAGCCGCTGGTTATTGATCGTGATTTCTATGGAATCCGACCGGAATATAGGGAAATAAATGAAGAGTTTCGGCTGTTTCACCGGCTTTACCATGATTTAAAGGAAAACAGGTATATAAAAATTGATGAGCGCGGTAATGAGGAAGAGGTGATTATCGTAGAACCTAACCGAATTAGAATTCGCTTAAAGGAAATTCGCCAATTTTTAGCAGTTAAAGAAATGCATCTGTCGATACAGTTTGATTGTAGTGTGTACTCTCGTGAGGATCTTAATAATTTGGGATTAGCTCCCGCTAATGGGAGAGTGTACCGTGATGAACAAACTCATTATTCACTTGGTTTTGGTGAGGCTATATTATGTACTTATACAAGTTTTAGCCATTTGATGGGAAAATATTTTATTACCCCACTGCCGAAATCTAAAAGTGGAATGTGGGGGTTTTCTCAAGAAAAGAAAAAGGAGCATGCAGAATTTATAATTGGTGTTGATGAAGATGGGGAAAACATATTGCATACATCCAATCCTGATACCCTCGCCAATTTTTTTGGTGCAAATCGAGGAGCACCAAATTACTTAACAGCAGTTTATTTTCGTAAGACTGTTTTAGATAAATACTATAAGCAACCAAGTAAATATACAATTCAAGATAACCACCTTTTTTGTGGTTCACTATGGGGGCTTCAAATCGATAATCATCATTCAGACAAAGTCTGTGTTTGGCTTGGCGATTTAGGGCGTGACCTTTC
>SKJJ01000074.1 GCA_007115975.1 Chitinispirillum sp. | reverse complement strand
TGTAAAATAATATTATCAATCCACAACTCACCCGATGTACGAGGATCGTTATTATCACCTTTGACCATCCATCTGAGCGCCTGGGCAATACTGACATCAAGATCCCTGTTTCCCCCCCAACCTGCGTGCCGAGCTAAATCAGCTATATTAACAGTAACATTTTCCCACTCTGACCCTGTTTCGATAATTACGTGATACTCATTAAACAATAAGTCATAAGTTTGTGCATGTATTAAAGCGAACTCGACATTTAAATCCACACTGGATCTGATATCAAATGATATTGCTGTTAGCCCTGTGAGGTCAACGCTGCCACGTGCAGGGGCAAGATCTGTTTTTATCCCCAAAAATGGCTGACCCGTATAAGCCGTCTCGGGCCAGGTGTTTCCCAAGGTAAAATCAAGCTTGGCAGCATAATTTGAATTAAAACCGGGGCCCTGCCCCCCCTGAAATTCGAGAGCGACAGATGCAGTCCCTGATCTATTATCTGCAGCATCGTCAAAAGTAAACCAGTAATACCCATAGTAGTTTTTAGTACTGCCATCTTCAAAGTCATCTACTATGCCGGCAATAGTAGGCCTGGTAGGGTTAAAGGGACGAAAAGGCCCAGCAGGCCCTACTGGCCCAGTAGGAACCCACTCAGCATAAAGGGTCATCGGTTCAGTAACCGGTGTAGGAAAAGCCCACAGTACTGATTTATCACTATCACTGTACCAACCGCTAAATGCATAACCGGAACGGCTTGGATTTGGTGGCCTTGCAATAGTATCACCCTCTTCTATGCTCTGGTTATTGACACTGCTGCCGCCATTTGATTCAAAAGTAACGGTGAATGCAGTGGGTGCGTTCACTTTCCACTCAGCATAAAGGGTCATCGGTTCAGTAACCGGTGTAGAAAAAGCCCACAGCACAGATTTGCCACTATCACTGTACCAACCGCTAAATTCATAACCGGAACGGCTTGGGTTAGGTGGCCTTGCAATAGTATCACCCTGAGCCACCCTCTGGTTGTTGAGGCGGCTGCCGCCGCTGGAGTTGAATATCACTGTGAGGGTGTCAATAACAGCAATCTTTGCCCAAAGTGCATAAAGGGTGTCATTGGATGAGCCTATATTGTAGATTGCTCCCGGTTGCCTCTGGTTACCGTTGCCTTCGGAGGAGGTATTCCACCCGGAAAAGGAGAAACCTGTTTTTACCAGATTGCCGCTATTCAGAAGTACGGTTACTTGATCTCCCTCTTCATAGGAGTTGGGGTCAACCGGCACGGAACCTCCGGTATGAAGATCGCTTTTGTACACAACGGTATAATATTCAACAGCAGATTCAGTCCAACGTGCATATAAAGTCATGTTGCCGGATACGATATCGGATTTAAAAATCCAGCTGTCTGTCCCTGTTTCATCAAGAGACCATCCGTCAAACCGGTGCCCGGGACGGTTTGGCGGAGTCGGCTGCCTAACCTTATCTCCGTGTGATACAAGGTCATTTGGTACTATACTGCCTCCTCTGGAGTTAAAGCTTACCGTATGACGTACAGCCTCAAGATGTATTGGCAGAGGTACCACTGCCTGGTCAAGATGAATGTCCGTTACCACACCGGAAAAGATCACACGTTCTTCTTTGTCCAACGCTCCCAGAGCACATCTATAACCGTACCAATGGGGTAAGGTCCGATTCGTGCAGATCCAGCGGAGTAGGGTATATTTCTGGTTCTTGTTTCGTCATCCTGAGAAGTGGTCACTCTCATTGTTACCACGCCATCGGGTTTAGAGATTGTATCACCATTTTTTGTCCAGGTTATATCTGAAACGATATGAGTGCCTGCAATGGAAACCGGCTGCTCATCTGAACAGGATAAAAATAGCAGTATCCCGAAAAATACAAAGCTGCTAATAGTAATACTCTTTCTCATAGTCACTGCCAATCCATAAAAAGTTCAGCTGATTGTGGTTCTGTGTTGTCATCCCTGCTATTGCTTAAAAACAGTACTACCGGCACAGCCCCTGCAGCCAGTACCCCACCAACGATCCATGGCCACGCCCTTCTCTGCTGTATAATCTCTTCAAGACCTGCAAGCTGCCGTGCAACAGAGGGCATAACCTTCGTTAGCACATCATCTATGTCGCCACGGTGATTTTCAGTTATGTCCTTGACAACCCTGCCGCTTTGAACATCAATCTGACGCACACTTACCGAAAAAGTGGCTCCAACTCTGCCAACGTGTCCCATAAACATATAGTGCACGGCAAGGAGCTGTCCCATCTCTACAAGGCAGGCATCATCAACACAGGCCCCCGACTGCTGAAAACCCTGTTCACTCAGGATCTCATTTATCTGTGAACGCTCCATCATATTAAAAGCAGTGGTTCGGGTAAGCTCTCCGCGCAAAGCATTGGTCAGGGCAATCGCCTCACCCTCCTGCATTCCACTGCCGGTAAGTTGGTTAAGGGCGGCTGTGGCGGGGTTGTTGCCGGAGTAGGCAGAAAAAAGAGATGCTAAAACAGTCAGGCACATAAGGACACGCGACATATACTATTACCTCAAAGGATGGGTTTATCAGGCTGTTATTGTTTTCTAAAGAGTGGCGCCGGGCGCGCGGTCTATTTAATGTAGTAGACAGTTTATCGGCAGTGTCAAATTTTTTGTGTAAATGATTTTAGATTTTCATAATGTTTCGTCATTCTCTCTTTAATGTAGATCCCCAGATTAAACCCCTCTAATCCCTTTTGTTTTTCTCTCTTTATCCCTTGTAATTTATCTTTAATATCCTGAACGAAACTGAGAACCATAAACAAAAAGGGGAGATGAAGCAGGTTTCTCGGCCAGTCTTCAATCTCCTCCAATAAAAACAACTTATCGTAAAATATCTTTCAGAAACCGTAGATTACAAACAGTATTGCGAAAAAGGCAGGGGAAACCGTATCCCCAGACCTGCGGTATGCCCTCATTGCAAAGCAAAAAACTGTTTGAAAGGACACGGATGGTATCGCCGCAAAAGACTTTCAGGACACCTGGCTGGTTATTTGCCATTCTTCATAAAACGCTTTAAATGCATGAATACCGGCAGGACAGTATCCGTTCACCCTCTCTTTTCTCAATCCCGCAAGCGCTATACTCTTCGGTTTTCTCTTCTTGCCGCC
>SKJJ01000200.1 GCA_007115975.1 Chitinispirillum sp. | reverse complement strand
CAAGGCGTCTGAATATCTCGTGAAAATAGATTTCAGCTCCTCCGGCCTCAGGGTTATCGATATCTCTCCAGTTTATTACGAGTAATTTTTTCACTTGTTTTGTGCAAACCTTCCGATCAATTTTACCGAAAAAAGAGGTGACTGTTAAAGAGGGTGGTAAGGGAGTTAAACCCACGGCA
Organism: Chitinispirillum sp.; assembly: GCA_007115975.1. Lineage (GTDB taxonomy): Bacteria > Fibrobacterota > Chitinivibrionia > Chitinivibrionales > Chitinispirillaceae > Chitinispirillum. The sequence goes on along the minus strand of SKJJ01000200.1, from coordinate 2,984 downwards.
AAAAATAGGTGGTTTTTGGTAGAAATGTCAATATGATAGCCGACGATTATGAATAGAATGGCAAAGCCAAATCTTACACTCCTCTCCTAACCCGGCACTCCCGCTGGTGGTCCCCCCGAACGTAAAGTTTCACTGTAGCCGAACCAAAGCCTCAAGGGGGAAATCTCCCGGCAGTACAAATTCTAAATTCTAAATTCTAAATTCTTATAGTCCCCCTCCGATGTGTCATTTGGCTGAAAAGAGAGTGGGATTTAGTGGCCTCCTATTGAAATGTTTTTTTGTTTTTCACTTGTCTAAGTAAATCCTACTGTTTTATATTACAAAATACCAAAAAATATGATTTGGACAAAAAAACGGAGTTTTGGAAAAAATGTGTGCGATGAAATCATCAATTGTTAGAACCTTTACCGTGTTTGCCCATAGAAGGGTGAATGCAGCAGGGGAGTCCGCGCACCAGTTTTGATTAACGTTGAATAGAATCGAACAATCAGACGCGGAAAACCAAAAGTGATCCGCGTTTTTTTATTTCTGTCAGGGAATCAAAGATCGTGTATCACTTGAATGCACGGTCTTTTTTTTGACCTGCACGTAATAGAACAGAAAAATTGTGCTTAAAAGCTGGAGCTATAGAGTGAAACGGAATAAAAACAGTAAAAAGCAGTACAAATCGACCGTGTTTGGCGGACTTATGGCCCTTGCGGCTGAAGAGAAACGGACACTGATCGGTACTATTCTTGTTCTAATACTGGCGGTTGCAATGGATGCCATTGCAAAATTGGCAATACGTTATGTGGTTGATGGGGTTCTTGATTTGAGGCTCACTTTATCGGGTCTTGTGCTGGTTACCCTCTTTTATCTTGGAATTGTGGTGATACAGGGAGGCTTCTCATTTCTGGAGGGACGGGGGCGCAATCTTGCAGCAGAAAATCTGGTGAGGAGACTCAGAGAGCGGCTCTATGATCATATTCAACGTCTCTCATTTACTTATCATGACAGCACCTCATCCGGTGAGCTGGTGCAGAGGACAACCTCGGATGTTGAGTCGGTGCGGCGTTTTTTTGCAGACCACATGCTTGGGTTTTTCAGGATAGTCTGTTTTTTCGTGATCAACTTTGTGGCTCTTTGGTTTATCAGTTTCAAGCTTGCACTGGTAGCGTCGGTGATTGTGCCTGTAATTGCAGGGGTATCGGTATTTTTCTTTGGACGTATTTACCGTGCTTACGGTGAAAATCAGGATCAGGAAGCAGTCTTAACCACCTTTGTTCAGGAAAACATCGTGGGTAATAGGGTCGTGCGATCCTTTGCCCGACACCAGCAGGAGAACAGCGATTTTGACCAACGCAATCTTGTGCAGCTAAAAAAAGGTTACAACGTGGTGTTTTGGCACACTGTCTACTGGCCGCTTGCCTATCTTCTCTGTGGGCTTCAGATGATAGCAGCGGTACTGTTTGCCGGAGTTTTGGTTATACAGGGCGAGTTGACATTAGGTAGTTTGGTTGCTGCAACATTTCTCATAAATTCTCTTATATGGCCCATGCAGGATATGGGGAGATTGGTGACCGAAATATCCAGGGGTATCGTCTCCTACGGAAGAATAAGGGAGATACTCGAAGAGCAGCAGGAGTGTGCCGATGATAAATCGGGGATCGTTTCTGAAAATATCAGGGGGGAGATCATTTTTGATCATGTGCACTTCTGTTATGTCGATGACACATCGGTTCTTAAAGATGTCTCATTTAGCTGCAAGCCCGGAGAAACCGTTGCCCTTCTGGGGAAAACCGGTTCCGGGAAGAGCTCAATAATCAACTTGATACCCCGGTTTTACGATGTGACTGCGGGGCTGATAAGAATTGACGGAATAGATCTCAGGGAGTACAACAGAGAAAACCTGCGACAGAATATCGGTATGGTTGAGCAGGACCCTTTTCTTTTTACCGAAACCATTGAGGCAAATATCGCCTATGGCGTTCATCGCAGAGTAAGCCGTCTGGACATTGAGAATGCGGCTAAGGCTGCTGCTATTCACGACTCCATAATGAAGCTCAAGGACGGCTACGATACTCTGGTGGGAGAAAAGGGGGTGAGTCTCTCAGGCGGGCAGAAACAGAGGATTGCGATCGCACGTGCATTGCTCAAAGATCCTGCAATTCTTATACTGGACGATTCCACCTCTGCAGTTGATACCGCTACAGAGGTCAAGATACAAAAGTCCCTTGATACTTTGATGAGGGGACGGACCACTTTTATCATTGCACACCGGGTCCAGAGCCTGATGAAGGCGGATACGATTCTGGTGATGGAACAGGGGCGGATAGCACAGGCCGGTACTCATAAAGAGCTGGTTGGAAAACCGGGGTTTTACCGGCAGATCTTTGAGATGCAGACTTGTATTGAAGAGGAGATTGAGAGCGAGGTGGTTTGTGAGTGAGAGAAAGTAATATAACGCAGAGGTCACAGAGTGAGTAACGCAGAGTTTTTAAATAGGGTTTAGAAAAGAAGTCCTCTGCGAACTATTTGACCGGGCTCAACACAAGTCTGCGTTTGTTCATGGTGATGTGATTAGTAATTATATCAAAAGTAAGAATAGACGGGTACTAAAATGATACTGGAGAATATATGAGTTACGAAAAATTGGAACAGGATTTATACAAAGGAGAGTTCAGGGGGCAGACGTTTCTGCGGATACTGAAACTGACCCGACCGCACTGGCCCCTTCTGGCTGGCTTTCTGGTGGCCATTACCTTTACAGCACTGCTGGATTCAATAAACACCTATATATCAAGATTCGTGATAGACAGGGGAGTGATTCCCGGTGACACCGCTGAGCTCATGCACTGGGGACTCATACTTGGGGGCTTTTTTCTGCTCAACAGCCTGAGCTTTCTTGTCTTTTTCACCTGTGCAGGCAGACTCGGCGAGCTTCTGCAGTATGATATCAGGCGCAAGCTCTTTGAACATTTACAGACACTCTCTTTTTCCTTTTT
>SKJJ01000132.1 GCA_007115975.1 Chitinispirillum sp. | reverse complement strand
TGGACGAAAACAATATGCAGAGCTATCCAATGTAACCCATTCCTCATAATCAGTTACCTGTGGAATTGGTGTGCCACAACTATAGCTTGTTGACCTCCAGTTTTCCACTGTCCATTCCTGATTGCCGATAATAACTGTTGTGTACCTGTTACCATCCCCATCTATAGCAACCCCGTCACTGTCGTCACTGTCGTCACTGTCGTCACCGTCGTCACCGTCGTCACCGTCGTCACTGTCGTCACTGTCGTCACTGTCGTCACTGTCGTCATCGTCGTCATCGTCGTCATCGTCGTCATCGTCGTCATCATCCACCAGTCTGTATTCTGAATCGCCTCTGAATTCAAACCTTGCGGCTTTGGAAGGGTCTAGTCCGTCTGCAGGCCAGTTTTTAACCAGCATATATCAGTCACTGTAAACAGGGTTGTTTTCAACAGAGTTTCTCACTACATTCATTGCATCACCCAGCGTTTTACCTGTAATCATTTCTCTAAAGAGCATTCTGGACATATGAGTGGCAAAAACATCGTGAACAAAATCTGTATACCCTAAGAACGCTGCAGCACCTTTACGTTCAAATACTTTCCAGAAATCATGATTCTTACTCCCTTCATGTAAGCTCCTGCAAGTACCAAAATAAACTAAAGCACCATTCATATCGCCACTATGCTCTTCAAAAAACCTCGGGGTTATTCCTAATTCAGCATTGTTTCTATCTTCTGAATCTTTAAATATTAGTATTAAAGGGGGATATGTTCTATGTGACGTTAGATCAGCGAATATACTTGGGTCTGACAGAAACATCTCACTAAGACCAACAGAATCAAAATGAATATCGGAGCTTATGAACATGTAAGGTTCTAACCATTCAGATCTTCCTGGATACTCCCGTGCATCAATATCTGGGTTATACCTCGGTTGTTTGGGACAAAAATATCCGAAGGTGTTTCCGTGTGAAGAAAGCATGATAACATCATCATTCCAGTCCTTAAAATGGTCGATTGTTACGGGGGCCATGAGATTTGGAACAGGACGATTTACATCAAAATTGCTGCTATCATTTTCCATCAATCTGTAGGCCTGCCCCGCCCTAAATGGTGTAGCTTCAAAATTATGTAGATTAAACCCACTCACACTTTTCTTCCCTCTGGTTCCTTCCGGAGCATCATTGATAATAAAATGTACGCCTGAATTGTGCCTCCAGCATGAGCGACCCGCGGATTTCATCATGATAGGTCAATTCAGATTCGGAAACAAAAAAACCGATCTTAACGTAAGCCCCTGTGACGAACCGATCAGGATCTTCATGGAATAACAGCACAGCTGACCGTCTCAGATAATTGCCTTCAGTCAGTTTAAGCTTCTCCAGTAGGTCTGAATCCGATGGGGGGAGATCCTCTGAGCTTAAACGTTCGCTCGAAGCGGCCATTTCACGGAATTTGCCAAGATTTTTCAGAGATAAATCCGCTACCCCTACGCCTGGCAGGGGTACAGAATCCCACGTTCGTCCCAACCTCTGCAGAAGAAAACGATCCAGCGCTGCGCCTTTAAGTTCCTGCTGTGTGCTACCGCTTCGAAAGTAGTAATGCCCACGATAGCTTATTGGGTTAGACTCCAGCACTTTTACAGATATGTAAGGTTTTTTGAATTCAAAAGCATTTGGCTGTCGGCGGGACCACTATAACCAGCATTAGTGCATATTGGTTATCCTTATTTGTCCTCGTAAAGTTTTACTTGCTTGGCATTTTAAATACAATTTAACTATTCACCTGTAAAATTTTCATATCCATGATAATTACCGGTTTAAGTTTCAAAAAAAACTCATGTAACGCTAAAATTTCACCAATGGTTAAATTTTCATAAATGGATTCATCAGGGATTAATCCAATATACCGTGATTGTGATATTTCCCAACGTCTATCACGTGGCGTAAGCATGTGAATCTTTGAATGTTTCTCAAAGTTTTCCCTCACAGAATTCATTAACCGATCCATGGCAATAGAGTCTGATACCAATCCATTCTGATTCAGTTGGGGTGTTGAAAAAAGGAGAAGATCATCTTTTATTGAAAGATTTACCAATACAGTTACTTTCTCATAGCTGTCTTCTCTTGAATTAACGCGAACACCATTAACAGTAATTGATTTTGATGCAGTACTACACCAATTAACTAAAGATATGAGCTGCTTGGTCATTCGGTCATTCGGATTAACTTCTATATTCAGGAAGGGTGAAGGTATATTATTATACATACCCCACCTAACCAGCTCTTTGTGAAGAGTATAAATTTTAGACAGCTGCTCAATTAATTCTGTACTGTCAGAAAACGAGAAGTTCCATCTTTTGACATGAAAGATCTCTTCACCCTTCGGCAAATAATTCCTTTTAACAAAATCATCTCTTTTTTCTTTGTCATATGGAGGACGCTCCCCATACCGTAAGGTTTTATATATGCATTTGTAATGGTGGTGTAAAACAATTGTACTATCTGAGATAGCCAGTGACACTTCATGATTCTTATCGTGTATGCTTAGCTGTTCTTTGTTGCATCCATAGAATGCTATGGCAAGGAATATTATCATGTGTGTTTTTCTCATATCAAGTCCTTTGGTAATAGCATTGCTTCAAAAACGTTAGCGGGCGGGATCTGAGAGCAGGGAGCTGAAGACATATCGGGCAGTACAGATTCGAACACATTAATTAACATAATATAGTTACAAGAAGCACTGTTTAAAAGAGCAAAGTCTATAATTCCGAGTAGACCTCTACCACCATTTTTTAATCTTCGAACGCATTCTATTGTCACGAGATATTCATCCACTCCCATGCACCGCGGAAGCCCTTTACAACCCCAGAACTCCTTATGCCTTTTCCCAGTGCCCTCTCAATACCTTTGTGCCGGGGCGGAAGCTAAGCGTAAGACACACTCCTTCAAAGTTGCTCGATTTTTCAAATCCACTCATTGAATATTGGACAGTTGTCTCTAATTGCTTGCAAACCGATATCTTTTGCAATGGTGATTTCTGTTGTTGTCTTTTTAAATCTTTGAGAAAGCGTTTCCAACCGTTTTGATGGAGCACTTGTTGGAGAATCGCTAATATTTTCAGGTTCTCCGCATTCTCTTAGTATATCGTCAATTTGTTTTTTGCTCACTTGTAGCTTGTCAGCAAGAATTTTAGAATC
>SKJJ01000158.1 GCA_007115975.1 Chitinispirillum sp. | reverse complement strand
TGAACCGAAACCGGTTCCAAATGAAGTGTGGATCAACAAACCTGAAGTGAAAATACAACAGGTGGAAACGGTAACTAATATTTAAGGTAGATTTGTCTCATTTTTATTGACAGGTTCCGTAGCCGTGGCAACTTTCCTGAGAACTGGAATTGTCTCAAGATCAACCAAAAGTGGCAGGTTTGATATTCTATAGGACATACCCTGCTCCATGCATGGAAAGACTGGTGATTTTAAGTAATATGTATAGAAAATACGATTACTTATACATATTGCAATTCAATAGCACAAAAAAAGCGGTGTTCTTATACCTAAAGTCGTGCTGTTTCGAAAGCTGAAATGCCAGGGCGATGTTTCGCTTTACGTGAGCCTCTCTCTAAAACCGATCCTTCCTCTTTCTCACCTCAGCAAACACTGCAACAGGCGAACGGTCTATCATCCCAAGCTGTGCTCTGATAGTCTTCTCCCTGCAGCGCAGAAACGGATTGGTAGTTTTTTCGATATTTACGGTTGATGGAGTGGTATAGGTGCCTTCAGAAAGCTTGCAGGTTTCTGCTTTGAACCGGTCCTGAAGAGCTTCGTTATCGGGTTCCAGGCTCAGGGCGAATCCGAGATTGTCAATGGTATACTCGTGACCAAAATAGACCAGTGTATCATCAGGCAGGGATGCCAGTCGTTGCAGGGAATTATACATCTGATCGGGACTGCCCTCAAAGAGACGGCCGCAGCCTGCACCAAACATCGTATCACCGGTAAAGACCATGCCCTCATCCGGAAGATACCAGCCCGCTCCATGCTTTGTGTGTCCGGGCAGGAGAAGAGCAGTTATGTGCGAATCACAAAATTTAATACTGTCACTGTCCGCTACAATCCTGTCTGCGCCCCTGACTCTCTTGTCGGTTGCAACAATCTCACACCCGGTCATTTTTTTTAGCTTGAGATTTCCTGATGTATGATCGGAGTGGTGGTGGGTGCTGAGGATAGCCTGCAGCTTGAGGTTTTGCCGTTGGAGATATTCAAATAGCAGTGTCCCGTTACAGGCATCGATAACTATCGCACAATCTCCGCGCCTCAGTACATAACTGTAGTTGTCAGAAGGGATCAGGATAGTATCGACACTGATTCCATTCACCACCTTAACTCCTGGTGTCTGGTGGCAGATCGGGTTGTGATGCAGCGGCAACAGCAAGCTGGTCACACCGCTCATTTTCGGGGTGTCCGTTATGCCCTCTCACCCACTTGAATTTCACTTTGTGTTTATCAATGAGGTTCAGGAGCCTCTCCCACAGATCGGGATTAAGTGCGGGATCCTTTTTGTTGCGCATCCATCCCATGGAGCGCCACTTACGGGCCCACCCCTTTTCAACGGCATTTACAATGTATTGGGAATCAGTGACTATAGTGATTTCACACTGCTCTTTGAGCGACTCCAGAGCGGTTATAACACCCATCAGTTCCATGCGGTTATTGGTAGTATTGCTGAAGCCGGCAGATAACTCTTTTTCGTGCCCGTTATACTTAAGTACAACGCCGTACCCGCCGGGTCCGGGGTTTCCTGAACAGGCACCATCGGTGTAGGCTGTAATTTTTTTCATGGATTAAAATTAGTACCTGACACTGAAAGTGGCAATAACCCTGTGATCTTTGTAGTCCTGCTCCAAAAGCCCCTGGCCACTTACGCTCTCAGTCCTACGGCCCCAGGTCTGGAGAACATAACCCAGTTCAAAGGCCGTTTTGTGAGTGACTATTGCAACGCCTCCAGAAATAGTCTGAAGATTTTTGTGCACATCATCAACATCTACATCCTCCCAGGTCCTGTCGTTATCACCATAAACCGCAACATAGGGGAACAGATTATACTTATCATATGAATAACCGGCCCTCAAAATGACAGGAACCACATAAAGGGGAACCTCAACTCCTGCCCCAGCACCGGTGTTAAAATGAGCAGCCTGACTGTTCTTTGGTATGTCATCATTGGGGAAGATGTAGGTGTAAGGAAAGGTATACCGTCCCTCGGCAGTAACAGTGATAACCGGCAGTGTCAGTGCCCCACCCACCGATCCTGACAACGGTGAGTACAACCTACCGGAAGATTCAAACCGATACCTGTCTCCGTTATCACTACCCCGAACCTCCTCTTCGAATCGTATAACCTGAGGGAATACAACCCTTGCCCCAAGCCGGAAAAGATCATCGTGAACGTACATCAAACCAGCACGAAGATCATAACCAAAATATTTTGCATTGACATTCTGAACTGTATCAGTGACAGATCCAGATCCATCTTTAGTAGTAAGAGAGCTTCTGAGATCCTCCCTGCCACCTACCAGTGAAGCAGTAACACCGGCTCCCAGATTGGGGGCCACCTGAACACCAAATCCCCCACTCCACATCCTCAAGCCCCCGGAGGTGGAGTAGTTGCTCTTAAGGTTAACTTCAGAACCATCCCTGATAACACTGCCACTGAAACCGGAGATATCATCAAAAACAAACGGGTTCTGATAAGCACCAGCCAAAGTAAATCCACCCACCTGCGTGGGAACTGCAGCCATCAACCCAGAGTTGGTAAATCTCATCCGCTCGTGATGATCACGAGTGGTAATGGTACCTATTGAAGCATCATAATGCATCCTGAATCCATCAATGGTGATCTGAAACTCCCTTACCGGTAAAAAGGCAAGACCTGCAGGGTTCCAGTAAAGAGCAGAGATATCGTTGGAGAGGGCGGTAAAATTGTTGGCTAAAGAAGCACCCCGTGCACCTACCCCCAAAGAGCGCCCGATACGTGGATAAACCGGCCACGCCTCCCCTGCAGAAACCATTGCACAGAGAAGTAGGATAACTATTGTGACTGCTGCTAATTTCTTCATCAGAATCTCCTGGGATTGCGTCGCATTTCTGGTTTTGACTCTTCGCTCTTTTGGGAGTCAGCGCTGTCAGATGAATCCTTCGACTCACTTGCTGTACCCCGTGAGTCCCCAACGACAGATGGACTGCTGCTCTTGGATTGCGAAGGGGCAAGCGGTGCCGGACTTGGTGCGGACGCTCCAGTCTGATTAGAGCTGCCCGATGGAGTCGGTTCTGCATCTTCCAACCCCTGTACCCTGGGCCGACGGGCTGGGGGATCTGAAACCCTTGGTTGTGACGGTTGACGCCCTCCGCCAGGCGGCGAACTTGACCATATATACCTGCAGGTACCACGGTGGAAATCGTAGTAGTAGTTGGGCGGGCAATAACCGTAGTCATATACATGCGGATGAGCTCTGTACCACCAGGGAACATTACTATATAGGTAGTATCCGTGAGAGTGTCTGGATTGGAAACACCTCAGCCTCGGAAACCCTGCAATATCTCTCTCCCAGATACAGATCTCCTGCTCACTTGTTCTCACCGTGTCGGTTTTTGTTATAACTCTAACCGTATCACCAGTTGAATCAACAACCATCAGCTCTTTTGAAGGTTGATACTCTCTCCGAGGCGTTGCAAACTTTGTGTAACATCCGCTTGCACCCAGAATAATCGCAACAGAAGCTGTTAGAATGGATACCAATTGTCTCTTATTCATAATCCTCCAGGCTAAAGCAAAAAACCACTTCTGGTATAAATATAGACCCTTGAGTCGCCGAAAATCCACTCTTGCCCACAACAACCAAAAGAGAGTACGTCGATTAGAGCTGAATTATTAACCCCAATACAGTTGTTATCCCGTTTTCACTAATTCTACCGGGTACTCACCCGCAAAAATATGCAGCAGAAACGGACCTTGCTTTATCTATTTTAGACTATAAAGGGAAGAGGTTTGTTACAACCAAGCTGAGGGATTTGGGTTTTTTACCTGAGGGGAGTTGCTGTTTATTATCTTTTATCAATGTTTGAACGTTGCATCTGTTTTCTAAAAAAACACAGCAACTCCCCTCACTGTTACACATGCTTTGCCTCTAACCAGGCCCTTGCCTTGATTTCATCATCCATACTGTAACTTCTGAACTCGATTCCGGTGAACATACCGGCAATGGTACTTATCCACTCCATTGCAGTAATATTACTGACCAAAGCGTACCGCTCGATACTGTTTTTGTACTCTTTTGCAAAATTGAGACGGTCTTTGATTGATGTAGCTTCAGGATAGGCGATCTCCGGCAGTTTTACAAGGAGACGTACCTTGCCATGTTTCTCTATAGTCTCTTTGACCTCAGTAAGCACCTGACTGTTCTCCTGGGCTGAAAACTGACCACTTGCCTCATAGGCAAGAATCGCATCGTGGCTCCAATCGAGTTTTTTAATCATATCCTGCTCCGGTTGATTAGGGTGAGAGGTCTTGTGAATAACAGGTGTTGCATTTTGCGTGCCAGTGTGGGAGGGTCGGGGGGGAAGAGGGGACGAAGTGCTTTTAAGTACTTAAAAATATGTCGATTATGCGTCTATGTATGGATTAAAGGTAAAAGATAGTCCGTCCCCTCTAAAATAAAAAGTCTGGTCACCCGCTTTGTCTTTTGATTAACTTCGCTCGTAATAAAGGTAGATATAGTAATACACAAACCAGACACTGAGAATCTATATTATCATTGAAGGAGGAGAAAATGAAGAACACACCAAATCTACACCCCGAATACCTCAAGGATTCGAAGGGTAACCCCCGCTCCGTCATCCTGCCAATAGAGGAGTTTGAGGAACTGTTGGAGGACCTTGATGATCTTGCAGTTGTTGCAGAGCGCCGTGAGGAGCCGTCGATACCTCATGATGTAGTGATGGAGGAGCTTAAACAAAATGGCTATCTATCGGATTGAGTGGAAAAGATCCGCCCTAAAAGATCTTAAACATATTGACCGTACCGCGATTCCGAAAACCCTTTCTCTAATCAACTCGCTTGCCCTAAATCCGCTCCCCTTTGGTTCGAGAAAGCTCTATGGCTCAGAGGAAACATTTCGTATCAGAATTGGAGATTATCGGGTTATCTATGAAGCGAATAATGATCTGCTCATTATCTTCATAGTTCGTGTAAGGCACCACAAAAAGGTTTACAAACCCTGATGCGCTCTCCCCAAACACCACTGTTCCATATAACAATAGCAAAAATGAGCAGTATTAATTATTTTAACCCATATCATTGACCTTTAATCACAACTTTCCATTCACAGGCAAACAGACGATGAAAAAAGTGACCATAGGAATTCTTGGGGCAACCTCCTATACCGGAGTGGAATTGATACGGATTCTTGCCTATCATCCCAATGTCAAGATCTCATTTGTATCCTCCCAAAGCTATGCAAAAAAGCGAATGAACGAGATCTTTCCCGCTCTGCAGGGAGTCTTTGATGATGAGCTTATCAGTCCCGAAGAGGCCCAGACAAAAGAGGCAGACTGTATATTCTCCTGCCTTCCGCACGCGGTTTCTGCAAGTCTTCTTATCCCCTACATCAAAAAAGGGATACGGATAGTAGATCTGAGTGCCGACTTTAGAATCAAAAACCTCGACACCTACAAATTGTGGTACAAAGCCGACCATCCTGCTCCTGAAAGCCTCAACAGTGCAGTGTACGGACTGCCTGAATTCTATCGCAAACAGATCGCCTCTGCATCCATCGTGGCTAATCCGGGCTGTTATGTAACGAGCGTACTGCTGCCCCTTATGCCCCTTCTTAAGGCTAAATCTGAAAAGATAGAGTGGATGATTGCCGACTCAAAATCAGGTGTCAGCGGTGCAGGGCGAACCTTGAAAATAGGTTCACATTTCGTTGAGGCAAACGAGAATTTCAGTGCCTACTCCATCGGCCACCTGCATCGCCATACCCCGGAGATGGAACAGGAACTCTCCGGTGCTGCAGGCCGTGAGATTACCCTTACCTTTTCACCTCACCTTCTGCCTATAACCAGAGGTATTCTGTCCACTATCTATATTCAAACAGATCTAAGTGCCCAGGAGTGCAGCAGTATCGTTGCAAAACAGTACGAGAATGAACCGTTTGTTCGCATGCGCACCGCCGCCTCCCTGCCTGCAATAAGTGGGGTGGCGAATACAAACTACTGTGATATTGCATTTACGGCTGGAGAAGAGGGGCTGCCGGTTATCGCAGTTTCAACCTTAGATAATCTGCTGAAGGGCGCTAGCGGACAGGCTGTACAAAACTTCAATATCATGTTCGGGTTGCCTGAAACAGAAGGGCTTTTACGGTAGAAAAACATGAATACGGTTATAATTAAAATCGGCGGTTCAACCATTGATGCCCGGGGACTATTAAGTGAACTGGGACAAAGCATAGGGATGCTCTCCGAAGACAACTTTCCGATTGTTGTTCACGGTGGCGGCAAAGACATCGCTAAACAGCTGGATCTTCTTAACAAGGAGTTTACCTTTGTTGAGGGGATGAGGGTCACTGATGCCGAAACGGTGAATGTTGTCCAGATGGTGCTCTCTGGTGATGTAAACAAAAGAATTGTAAATGCCCTTTTGGGTGAAAATGTGCCGGCAGCGGGGATAAGCGGAGTAGACGGCGGCCTCTTCACTGCATCAAAGATGCTTCAGAAGCAACAGGATATCGGCTTTGTGGGTAAAATTGAACAGGTTAACACCGCTTTTATCGATCTGTTCAAGTCCGCTCGCCTGGTACCGGTAGTCTCCCCTGTCTCAAGGGGCAGTGATGGTGCCATTTACAATGTTAATGCAGACCTGGCGGCAAGTGAGCTTGCTATGGCACTCAATGCCGATGATCTTATATTTGTCTCAGATGTTCCCGGAGTGATGATTGATGATGAGATGAGACGACAGATACATACTGATGAGATCGAGGAGCTTATCGCTGCCGGGCATATTACCGGCGGAATGATACCAAAACTGCGCTCCTCAGCGGATGCTATAAGAAAAGGGGTTACGCGGGTTCATATCTGCGGATGGCATAACAGCGAAACGCTCAGAAATGAACTTACCGGAGGAGAGACTGCGGGAACGGTTATTCATGGGTGAAGTTTATCTGGGGATGTGAGAGTAAGAGCAGGGATTGAGTGTACCGGCTGATAGGTCGAATTGATCTCAACATAAGACTCTACGGTGATGGTTGCAATCGAAGATCCCAGTTCCACCCGCACACTGCCCTGTCCTGAGCGTATTGAAGGGGGCGTTGCCGTCTTCTGGGGCTGTCGAAGTGTTCCCTCTCTTCTTTTATCGTAGCAGCAACAGTTTGATACAGCAATAAGAACTGGCTTACTAGGGTGAGCAAAAAATGAGCAGCATCCTTTTTTCACACATCAGTTTAATACAATCGTTACCATCACCAATTCTCTAACAAGAGAGTGTTTCAATGAAAACAAAATACGACCATCTTTTTGTCAATACCTACACACGTGTTGGACCACCAATGAAAGGTGGCTCAGGAACCTATCTCTATGATACCAACGGTAAAGAGTACCTCGATTTCGCTTCCGGGATTGCGGTTAATGCGTTGGGACATTCACACCCTGTACTCATTGAAACCATTCAGCACCAGACCGAGTTGCTCATTCATGCGTCAAATCTCTATCACACCCAGCCTCAGATCGATCTTGCATCAATACTGATAGAGAAAAGTTTCGGAGACAAGGTTTTTTTCTGCAACAGCGGCACAGAAGCCAATGAGGCGGCCATAAAGTTCGCTCGCAAACGGGCCAAAAAACAATCCAAAGAGAAGTATCACATTCTCTCTTTCTCCCATGGATTTCACGGGCGCACCTACGGAGCGCTCAGTGCCACTGCCCAGGAGGTTTTTCACAGCGGTTTTGAACCAATGCCTCAGGGTTTTCATTACGCTGAATTTAACGACATAAAGGGTACTGAGAAAATCCTTGATTCCCATGAGTTTGCGGCAATTATCGTTGAGCCGCTTCAGGGAGAGGGGGGCATAAACTGTGCCGATCCCAAATTTCTGAAATTTTTGCGCAAATACGCCGATAAAAACTATGTAGCACTTATCTTTGATGAAATACAGTGCGGGACAGGCCGAACCGGAACACTGTGGAACTATCAGAAATACGGGGTCACTCCGGATATGATGACTCTTGCAAAACCGTTGGGCGGGGGGTTACCCCTTGGTGCGGTTGTCTGCACAGAGGAGATCGCATCAGCAATCACTCCGGGGAGTCACGGTACCACTTTTGGGGGAAACCCGCTTGCCTGCGCGCTTGGGGTACAGATTATCGATATCGTATCGGACCCGGTGTTTTTAAAGAGCGTAACGGCCAAGGGCGATCACCTCAAGAGTAAACTGAATGAGATAGCCCGGGTTTACGACAGCATAGAGGACGTTCGGGGCGAAGGGCTACTTCTCGGTGTGCGTTTTAATACTAATCCCGAAAAGGTAATAACTGACTGCAGGAAAAACGGCCTGTTGCTTGTCAAGGCTAATCAAAACACCGTACGGTTTATGCCCCCGCTTACCGTTCAAATGGAACAGATCGATGAAGCGGCGAAAATATTCAGCAAAACACTGGAAAATACGAAAACGTAATCAGTAACCGGCAGGGCAGAAAAACCTCTCGGTTATAACCAATAACTTTTTTTCAAGGAAAACAAACAATGAAAAAAGTTGTACTACTCTACTCCGGCGGCCTTGACACATCTATCATGATCCCCTGGCTCAAAGAAAATTACAATTGCGAAGTCATTGCAGTTTGTGCTGATCTTGGTCAGGAAGAGGAGCTTTCGGGACTCCAAGAAAAAGCCATCACAACCGGCGCATCAAAACTCTATATCGAAAATCTGACAGAAGAATTTATTACCGATTTTGTCTATCCTACCATGCAGGCCGGAGCGGTGTACGAAGACTGCTATCTTCTGGGGACAAGCTTTGCCCGCCCGCTCATTGCAAAACGTGCTGTTGAGATTGCACAAAAAGAGGGGGCAGAAGCGATCGCTCACGGTGCCACCGGCAAGGGAAATGATCAGGTGCGTTTTGAGCTGACGATCATGGCCCTCGACCCAACTCTCAAAATAATTGCACCGTGGAAGGACCAGCTGTGGACGCTTCACTCACGTGAAGAGTGCATCGCTTATGCAAACGAACGCAACATCCCGGTATCGCAGTCAAAAAAGCGTATATACTCCGAAGACCGCAACATCTGGCATATCAGCCACGAAGGCGGAGTACTGGAGGATCCGGCGAATGAAGCACCGGATGATGTCTACACCATATCAAATACAATTGAAAATGCACCCGATAAGGCAGAGTATGTTGAAATAGGGTTTGAAAAAGGTGCTCCTGTATCGGTAAACGGTACAAAGATGGGACCAGTCGAGTTGATTACAGAACTGAACAAAGCTGGTGCCCGCAATGCTATCGGACACGTTGACGTTGTCGAAAACAGACTTGTTGGTATCAAATCACGCGGCATCTATGAAACTCCCGGTGGTACGATACTTTATGCAGCACACCGCCAGCTTGAAAATCTGGTAGTTGACAGGGATACTGCTCATCAGAAAGATGTCCTGGCAATTAAGTATGCCGAACTGGTCTATAACGGACAGTGGTATTCGCCTCTGCGGGAAGCCCTTGATGCATTTGTGGCTGTAACGCAGCAAAATGTTACCGGAACGGTTCGCCTGAAACTGTACAAAGGCAATGTTGTCCCTTCAGGAACTAAAGCAGACAAATCACTTTACATTGAAGACCTTGCATCGTTCAGCGACACCGAACTGTATGATCAGAAAGATGCTACCGGGTTTATAAAGATTTTCGGACTTCCAATGAAGGTTTGTGGTATGGTGGAGCGCGGGAAATCGGAAAAGTAGAGTGGTGCTAATCCGCTCATACAGAGTCCCGACATCACGTCGGGATTCCGATTGGCCGTATCGAAATGTTCCTAACGATGTTTTGCATCACTGTGAATGCTTGTAATTGAGAGCAGTACCTAAATTACCATCACAGTTACCACTATAAATGACTAAGTACAGATATGTTTGGAACAATTCGACTGCCACGAATCGGAAATCGGGGCACTTAGTGTGAGCGCAGAGTGAAAGCTTAACTAAACACCTTGTGGGATTCAGAGGGCCAGCACTCTGCGTTCTGAGATAAACATATACAGCGTTTAACAGATAATAAATCATTTTCTTGGCATACACCATCAATGAAAAAAAATGACGCAATAATTGTAGCCGCAGGATCAGGTTCCAGACTTGGGCACCCCCTCCCCAAGGCATTCGTACCCTTAAGAGAGAAACCCATTCTTTACTACTCCTTAGTACGGTTTGCCTCGCACCCCGAAGTCTCATCTGTTATCCTGGTTGTTGCAGAAGAGATGATTGACAAAACCCGATCATTTCTAAAAACCATACCAGAGCTAAAAGACCGTGTATCAATAGTTGCAGGCGGAGACGAGCGGTGGAAATCAGTTAGAAACGGTGTACTTAAATCCGATGCTGAATGGGTACTGATTCACGATGCTGCAAGACCTTTTGTATCGGATAAAGTGATCGATTCTGTGCTCAAAATGAGCTCAAAATACGTGTGTGCCATAACGGCAACATCTGTAGTTGATACGTTAAGAACATTTCAAGGGGACAAAACCGGTACAACGGTGGACCGATCCTCGGTTATAAGAGTAGGAACCCCGCAACTACTGAAAAGAAAACTACTGCTTGGTGCATTTGACGATGAATCAGTAATGAACCCCCCGCCAACCGATGAAGCCTCACTAATGGAGCGCAAAGGAGTAGCAACCGGCATCGCCATGGGTGATCCACTCAATTTCAAAATAACCACACCCGCAGACATGATGATTGCAGAGGCGTTACTTGAAAAACATAAAGAGATGCTCCTGGGCGGGTGATGATCCCGTTTACTGCAATTACCACGATTTTGAATGGGGAGTTCCTGTTCACGATGACACCAAACTGTTCGAAATGCTTATACTTGAAAGCTTCCAGGCCGGTCTCTCTTGGATTACTATTCTAAAAAAGCGGGAAAATTTCAGAGCCGCATTTCATGAGTGGGATGCAGAAGCGGTGGCAATGTTCACTCAGAAGGATGTTTGCAGATTGCTGTTGAACAAGGGTATTGTCCGAAACAGGAAAAAAATTGAAGCTGCAATCAACAATGCCGCTCGGTTTATAGAGGTGAGAGAAGAGTTTGGTAATTTTGACCAGTACATATGGAGCTTTACTGATCACAAAACTGTCTACCCCCCAAGACCAATAGTGAAACTTTCCGACATCCCAACCCACTCCCCCATCTCCGATGCCATGAGCAGGGATCTGAAAAAAAGAGGGTTTGCCTTTGTGGGAACGGTGATATGTTACTCATTTATGCAGGCAGTAGGAATGGTAAATGATCACATGGTGGGGTGTGATAAGGCGACGAGGGCTGGGTATCGGGAAAAAGGGCTCTGATTCCATGCTCCGGCACAAAGCTCCTTGGGCTTTTCCATTAAGGAATGAATAGCGAAACTCTGAATTCAGTTGGAACTATCTATTGCAGATAAATCGATATGGGTTGGTCCTTCATGAACTGTCGCCACCTCCCCTCCATCCGCACTGTAACTGGCTACAGCGGAGTTCGGGCGAGCAGTGATGGGCAGGCGGGTTATCTCAAAAACATACGTCATTGATCCATAAGCTTAATATACCACGGGTATGCAGCGTACTCCAGCAAGCCCTATCATGTTGACAAAAAGGTAAACATATTGGTAGCGTAACAAACAGGTGACCTAAAGCAGAAGCCTCATTTACTTAATTTAGTTTGCCTATTTCAATATAGTTTTGATTAATGTACTGATTCCAGTTTTTCTACCGACCTTTTTCATT
>SKJJ01000224.1 GCA_007115975.1 Chitinispirillum sp. | reverse complement strand
CAAAAAAACTACCATTATTTTTTCGTGAAGGGTATAACTTCAAGATCCTGAAATTTTTTGATCATACACTGCTCTTAGCCAATCCGAAACCAGACAGCGATATAACTCCTGCTGGTTTTAAGAAACAGTTAGATACGTTACGGAAGTATTCCGATTTAGAACCCATCCTTGTACTTGAAACTATAGATCCATTCCTAAGAAAAAGGCTTATCGAATACAAGATCTCCTTTATCGTTCCCGGAACTCAGATGTACCTGCCTCAACTTATGATTGATTTAAAAGAGCATTTTTCAAAGAAAAATGAAAAACGGATGCGTTTGAGTCCTTCTGCACAGGTCGTTATTTTATCCGACATCTATAACAGGCTTGAGCGACCGATAACGCCAGTTCAACTTGGGGCAAAGTTTGGTTACACGAAAATGACGATGTCCAGAGTCATCGATGAACTGGATCATCTTGGTATTTGCAGAGTTGAACAGAAGGGTAAAAACCGTTTTGCATCGATAGAGCCTGAAAGCATAACTCTTTGGGAGAGAATCCGTACACACCTGAGATCACCGGTAAAAAGGAGAGTGTATGCATCTTCCCAAAAAAATATCAGGCACAGCGGGTATCCTAAAAGTGGGATAACTGCATTAGCCGAGCTTACACTCCTTTCTCCTGGTATAATTCCTGTTTACGCGGTGAGTAAAGAGGAGTTTGCTGTTTTGCAGAAAAGAGGTGTTATCAGGGAGGTGGAGAATGCTTTTGATGCTCAGTTTGAGCTCGAAGTATGGCATTACAATCCATCTATATTAAATAATGATAATGATCTGGTGGATACTTTATCACTTTTCCTCTCATTGAGAGAAGAACCTGATGAGCGTGTACAACTGGCGCTTAAGGAGTTGATGGAGAAATTCAGGTGGAGATAACCGGGCTTGATCTTTTCGCTCAGCACTTTAATGAGCAGATGCATAAGGTTCGTGTTGATTGGTGGCACAGCATGCCATTTAAATCTTGAAGAGCAGGGTTTGCCTTTCAGAACCACAAAGGATCTGGATATTGTACTGCTTCTTGACATGGAAATGGTTGACAAACAATTCACTCAATTGTTTTGGGAGTTCATTAGAAACGGCAGATACACACTAAAACAACGCTCTTCCGGAAAACCTCTCTTTTACCGTTTCGAAAAGCCTGAAAACAAAGCGTATCCCTTTATGATTGAGTTATTCTCCCGAAAGCTGGAGAATTTGGAACTTCATGGCGATTCCCAGTGCACTCCGATTCCAGCTGAAGGTGAATTAAGCAGCCTCTCCGCTATACTTCTTACTAATGAATACTATGATCTCATCAGGAGTAGTCTCAAGAAAGTAAATGGGGTGAATATAGTTACACCTGTATGCCTGATAGCCCTCAAGGCAAGAGCATACCTGGATTTAAATGGCAGGAAAAGTAAAGGTGAGGATGTTGACTCCGATAAGATCAAAAAACATAAAAATGACGTGTTCAGAATTTCTTTATTGGTAAGCCCAGAAAACCATATTGTTTTAGCACCACTAATAAGAGGTGATCTGAAAAAGTTTGTAGATCTTATGAGGAAAAATCCTCCCGATTTAAAATCACTGGGCATTAAGAGTGTAACAACAGGTGACATTCTGGATCTTATCAGTAATGTATTTGGTATAAGTTAATATCCTGAACTTAGCAAATTACCGGGAATACAGCCGCCCCTGCCAACCACCGCACTACTTTAGCCCCATAGAGGCCCAATGTCTATAGCCCCAAAAATCACAAAGGTAACACCTCTCTCCTCGCCCCGTCAGGGACGATTGACCCCGGCAAGACACTTCGGACCTTTATCGCCAGGTCTTTGGAAAATCACACCACTTTGAGTTCTTAGAGGCTTTTGAAACGCAAACCCATCGGGCTCTAAGAACCAATTTTTTGGTGAAAAGTATGAAGCGTTTGCCCGTTGCAGCTCATTTTCGGCAATTATACGGATCTATTCTGGTCCGACCCCAGCACCACCCAATTCATCCTTCCGCCTTTAGCCTTCATCCTGGGTTGAGGATCTCTTTTCTGAAATGTTACCTGTCTTTTAGCATGAGAAAGTTCTGGATATCATCACGCGTTCTTGGTTCTGAGCAAAATCGGACCACTTTATCGAGTTGCGGGGTAACTTGCGGGGTAATCTGTACGACTACGGAAGGTGAACCGGTTCTCCTTCCGTCATACCGGAGTTGTTTTATCCGGTATCCATTCGGAGATAATAAAAATAAGGTGATATTAGTAAGAATCTGGGCGCCTGCCGCGGACGGCACCGGTTCTCCTCCGGGCTCGCTGCGCTCGGTACCGTTTATAGCGTTGCGCATCGGAATGCTCCACTTTTTTGATGTACTGGACAATCGGAATTGTCCACCCTCCGTCCCCCCTGGCGCGTTTTGCTCAGTAACATTTTTTGTGAACACTGCATTTGGTTTTCACCGAAAATTGAGTGCCGGAATGTGAGGCTCCTTTCCCCGGTCCCCGAGTGCCGGCATTCTGGCTCCCGAGTGTCAGTATTCCTATGCTGATGTACCGAGGGATGACGGTGTACCGAGGGGCCGGTCCCTGCTTCATTCCTCTTTCAACAGCTACACATACAATCACGTCACCATTTTAGCCCTGTAGGGGCTCAATATTTATAGCCTACAATCATAACAACAATCTCTCTCTCCTCGTCCCGCCAGGGACGATTGACCCCGGCAGGACACTTCGGACCTTAATCGCCAAGTTTTTGAAAAGGATACACCATTTTGAGTCCTGAGAGCCTTTTGAAAGGCACTCCCATCGGGCTCTAAGAACCAATTTCTTGGTGAAAAGTATGAAACGTTTGCCCGTTGCAGCTCATTTTCGGCAATTACACGGATCTATTCTGGTCCGACCCCAGCACCACCCAATTCATCCTCCCCCCTTTAGCCTTCATCTTTTACAAACCCCCTCTATCATTAATATATTAACAAATCCAAAGTGGCCGAACTCTGTACTGCCCGATTTCTACTTTCGCTTCCTGCTCGCAGATTGCCCGCTCTTGAAAGTGATTCGTGTTATTTAATCGTTTCAGGTGACCTCCGGTTGGAAATGGCGTGAGTTGATGTGTTCCTGGATGGTTCTAGCCCGATCTATGCATAAACCAACACTTTAGCTTGACATAGTACATTGCTTTTTGTAACAGTTGTTGCGGTGAGGGAATTTT
>SKJJ01000233.1 GCA_007115975.1 Chitinispirillum sp. | reverse complement strand
TTCCGATTGTCCAGTACATCAAAAAAGTGGAGCATTCCGATGCGCAACGCTACGAACGGTACCGAGCGCAGCGAGCATGGAGGAGAACCGGTGACGTCCGCGGCAGGCGCCCAAATTCTTATTTTTTTAAAAGCTGTAAATCTGGAGTAAAATGAACGTGTAATCCCGCAAACAAACTATTTTGATTAAAAGGGAAACAGAGAGAAGAACGGACCGGTCAAAAAACTGGAGATTGAGGAGGCTTTAATTGGCTTTGGAATTAGACAGTTTATCGAAATCTGTTGAAGTGATGCGCAGATCGTTGCAGGTGGTTGAGGTGAATGAAAGCCGTGCAGATGATGATATGCTGTATACACTTCGATCTGGTGTGATTCAGAATTTTGAGGTCGCCTACGAACAGTGCTGGAAGATGATGAAGCGTTGGCTTGATAATAACCTTGGAAGTGCTTACGTCGATGGAGTAACAAGGCGCGAACTATTCAGGCTGGCTGCCGAACATCAGCTTATAGAAAATGTGGATAGGTGGATGGATTATCACTATACACGAAATGAGACATCACACACCTATGATGGTGAAAGTGCAAATGTTGTCTATGATTCAGCAAAAACATTCCTTCAGGATGCGGAAAAATTTCTGAGTAGGATACGCAGTCGAAATGATTGATATAGCAAAGAAAGATCTGGATCTGGTTGTAAGTATTCTTAGGAAGTATGTCCCTCAATGTGAGGTTTGGGCATTCGGTTCGAGGGTTACGAGTAGGGC
The DNA here is from genome assembly GCA_007115975.1 of Chitinispirillum sp. GTDB lineage: Bacteria > Fibrobacterota > Chitinivibrionia > Chitinivibrionales > Chitinispirillaceae > Chitinispirillum. Next base: position 2,480 of record SKJJ01000233.1, on the reverse strand, counting down.
AAGGAGCTATTCTGATCTGGACCTTGCAATCGTAAGTCACGAGAAACTGCCATAAAAAAATTATGTGAAATTAAGGAAGCGTTTGAAGAATCAGACATTCCTTTTCGGGTTGATGTGCTGGATTGGAACAGGATCTCAAGATCTTTTCAGCAGGTAATTGAGATGCGATTTGAGGTAGTGATGGAACCAATGAGGAATGGGGAATGAAGCGGGGACCGGCCCCTCGATACACCGTCATCGGAATCCCGATTTAACATCGGGACTCGGGGACCGGCCCCTCGATACACCGTCATCGGAATGACGGCACTCGGGGACCGGGGAGGGGAGCCCCGCATCATAATTCCCCCAGAAACTATTTCCAGTGAAAGACAAATGTAGTGTTTACAAACACAGCTTGGGTAAAACGCGCCAGGGGGGACTGGCGCCCCTCCGCAGTAGTATGCTACGGAGGCCAGGGCAGGAGAACCGGTGACGTCTTCGGTCCCGAAGTGAATTCGGGACCCAGATTCTTACTCAAATTTTATATTTTTATTATCCCCGGATGGATACCCGATAAAACAACTCGGGTATGACGGAAGGACGCCCCCTGGAAGTACCTGAAGAGGTAGAACCGGTAAGTTCACAGTGAGCCTGGTCGAAGGCCCTAAATCCCCTGAAGGGGACGGGCACCGGGGGTAGTTTCAGGATTGTTTTCTGGATGTTTTAATGTATCAGAAATTGTTTTCAAAACTGCATCAATTTGGTGCAGGACTTCTTCGTTTTTAAACCGGATTACCCTGTACCCGTACAACTCTAAAATGTGGGTTCTGTGTTCATCCCGTATTTTCTGCTCATCATGGATATCACCGTCAACTTCAATTATCAATTGACCTTTAATCGAGCAGAAATCGGCTATGAAATTGTCGATCACATGCTGTTGCCGGAATTTAACTCCCAGTTTCTTATTGCGAAGCTGTTCCCAAAGCGCAGCTTCAGCCTTAGTAGGATTAGCCCGCATTTCTCTGGCCCTTGACACCAACAGCGCATAAATAGCCGGATTCGCAGAATGCTTCACAGACGGCTTCGTAAACGCCCGCACATACATCTCTTCCTCCTCTCCGATTCCCCCTTCAAAAGGCTGAGGCCCCCCGGCCCCCTTCAAAAGGCCGAAGGCCTCCTACCCCCCCTTCAGGGGGCCGGGGGGCCTCTCAATCCCCCACCCCTCGCCAAATAGCTTTCTCCAACTCCACCAGCAAAAAAACCACAACCGCAACAATAACAATCAACCCCCAGTCTGTCAGTCGCAGTGGGGCGCTTCCAAACAGCAGTTGCATCGGGCCGGTATAGGTCCAGGCAAGCTGGAACAGAATCACCAGTCCTATGGCGATCAGTACCGGACGGCTTCCGAATATACCTTTTATGGATAGTGAACTTTGGGTAAGAAAACGGCTGTTGATCAGGTAGGCCGCACTTGCCATAACCAGCAGGTTGACAGCAGCACTTCGGGCGACCTCCTCTGTTGCCTGCTCTATGTTAAGTTGCCAAAGGAACATTCCGTATACTCCAACCAATAGAAGCGCAGAGACAAATACCACCCGCCACAGGAGAAATCTGTCCAGAAGCGGGGCATTGGGATCCCGTGGTTTGCGTTGCATCAGATCAGTCTCTCCTGGCTCAAAGCCGAGAGCCAAACCAAGAGTTATTGCCACAATCATGTTTACCCACAGAGCCTGTACCGGTGTAACGGGGAGCATTGTTCCGGCCATTACAGCAAGAGCAATTGCCGCACCCTGACCTCCATTGGTGGGCAGCAGAAAGATAATGGTCTTTTTGATGTTATCGTATACCTTGCGGCCCTCTTCAATTGCGTTGACTATGCTTGCAAAGTTATCATCTGCCAAAACCATTTCGGAGGCTTCCCGTGCAGCCTCTGTGCCGGAGACACCCATCGCTACCCCCACATCGGCTCGTTTCAGAGCCGGAGCATCATTTACTCCGTCACCGGTCATTGCACACACCTCTCCCTCTGCCTGTGCAGCCTTAACTAGACGCAACTTGTGCTCCGGAGCAGCACGGGCGTAGATATCGACATCTTCTATACGGTTTCTGAGCTCTTCATCGGTGATCTTTTCAATCTCTTTGCCTGTAAGGCTTTGCTCTGTTTGCCGCAGACCAAGCTTTGCCCCAATCGCCCTGGCTGTTAACGCATGGTCACCGGTAACCATCACCGGACGGATTCCGGCATCAAGACATTTCTTTATCGCTCCAATAGCAGCTTCGCGTGGTGGATCCAACAGTCCCACCAGTCCAAGCAGCACCAGGTTGTTTTCAACCTTGGTTTCGTCAAGAGCGCTGCTGCCAGCTTCGGAGCTCTTCTGTGCCACAGCAAGTACCCGCAGGCCCCGAGAAGAGAGATCTTCCATCCGCTTTTGCCACTCTGTGGAATCAAAGTCCTCCTCACCATTTTTGGTGAGAACTTTGTGGCACATCTCAAATATGCG
>SKJJ01000093.1 GCA_007115975.1 Chitinispirillum sp. | reverse complement strand
TGGCCAGATGTTCACCATAAAGAGTTATGCCGCTGAATCCGCCCACATTATATACAGCCCTGTATCTTTTTGTTAAAACGCTCTGCCCCTCTTTTGAGTCTGAGCCATACACGGCAAAATGCACAGTACCACTATGAATATCAATCACACTTCGCAAAATTTCGCTTTCCCCGGGTAAACTTTTCAAAATATTGAGGTGATAAAGCATTTCTGCCTTTTTTTGCTCTTCATAGTCCTTTATTGATATCACCCATGCCTTATAAAGAATATCATCAATATCAACATGATCAAATCTGCGGAGAAAATAGTAGTTTGTGGCACAACCTGCTATTTCGCCCCCTACTTATACAGTATCGTTCTTTTGATCTGTCGGTATTCTGAACCAGTTTAGTGGAAGCGTGATCGAGCAATCACAGAAATTCTCTATCTGGTTTTTCCTGGTGATAAGGTTTTCGTATCGATAAATAACATCGTTGTTTGTTTTCATCATTACCGAATCTACACTGTTCCATTGGCTTCCTGAAGTTTTGCCAATTCAAGATCACGTTTGGAATCAGAGCTGATCTGCACAGCAACAGGATTTTTCAGACAGAAAAGACTTGTACTCTCTGCTGATATCATAGAAGATGCAGTATTATGGCTTGCATGTGCCTGGTTTTCAATTATATGTCCCTCAGTTCTGTTTTTCAGGGCAGCTTTTGAGGTTATATTGATTCCAGAAAATTCGACATCCAATACAGCTTTTGCATTGATATTCAATGCGTTCAGGGTGATTGTTTCCGCTTGAACCTCAAATGCTTTTCCGGCTTTGATTTTAAGGTTGTTCTCTGTTTCAAGGTAAACAGAGCCGTCCGGGCTGATTTTGATACCTTCACCACCCCTGTTTTTCTGTTTTACCACAGTGGTGTTATCTGCGGCTGTCTCAATAACTTTTCCGTTTTTCATTTCAATGCGAACTGTTCCAAAGGGGTCATCAATTGAAATGGTTGTTCCGGATTGGGTCGCTATCCGGATTGGTCCGTTATTGCCAACATTCTCATTTTTCTGATTCATGGCCACTACCTTTCCTGATTTTTTCCATTAATGATTGAAGTTCACTGCGAACACGCTGATGCTCATGTTTGCATATGAAATTGAGCTTCAGTTTTTTCCTGTATTCAGATGCCCCATTTTTGATCTGGAAAACTATTTTATTGGGGTAATCAAGCTCGATATGCACGATATCCTCCACGGGGAAATAGGAGGACATGACAGAAACTGATGTGGGTGTTATGGTTAATGCAGGATTTTTACGGTATCTCAAAGCTGCAATTATACTTGCGAATGTAGCAAAGAGGCCGGATATTAGGGTAAGCAGGTATATATTGTGCTTAGTCTGTAGCAGCCATGTAAGCTGCGTTACTGACCATATCGCAAAGAGAAGTATTGTTATACTGGAGCAGTGAAGATAAAAAGGTTTCACTTTGAATTCTAATCGTTCTTCAGACATAAAAAAGGACTCCTATGAAAAAAGTTTTACTATTCTGCTTGCTGGGTTTGGTGGTTGTTGGGTGTAAGGATAAGAGAGAAATCGTATACGAAAAACAGATGCGAGCGGTGCGAACGATTTTCGATGTAAATGGTCTCGATACAGAAGAAGAAATAAGAACAGGAATTGGAAGAAATCCAACAACAAAAGAACTTAGCCGTCTTGATTTTTCAAACAGAAAGCTTACCATCATCCCACCGGAAATAGGTCTTCTGACAGGACTTGTAAAACTCGATCTGTCCGGAAACAAAATTGAAGAGCTGCCTCCTCTCCCCCGGGGGAGAGGAAACCAATGGAAAAAGATTTTGTAAATAAAAATTGCACTGTTGCACTTACGAATTGAATCTAAGAAGGGTAATAAGGGTTTAACCTATAAATTATATTATGAGGTGCAGTTCAAGATGTCTGTCCGGGCGATCTTTAAATTTTAAAGTTTGAGCCGTGAAAATGAAAGTCATCTTATAAGAGGAAAAAAGGTACGTTCTTCTATGATTGTGCTTCTCTTCTACCTGGAGATGTACCTCTTGATAATAAGGCTTAAAACAGCCTGAATCAGTTGGGAAATATAGAGAATTATGAATATTTTAAGTAACATTTTTGTTCTCGTTTATATCATTTTCCCGATACCATTTTGCCTCCGCTGGGGGCGAGGCTTGAAAAAATACCTTGGTTTTTTACCGGTTACAGTTTATGTGGTTACCTTCGCAATCTCTACCCTTTTCAGGTATGACAGTGATTTAGGTTTTATTCTCAGTCTTTTTTATGGCGCTTTGCCGCTGTTAGTAGCAATCTATTCGACTTTTTTATTTGAGAGCCATGAAAAGACCATAGAAGAATACAAGATTGCAAAGTTTGAAGAGGAGTATGAAAAAGAGAAATTGGCGCAAAAAATACCTGATAAGTTTGAAATAAAATTAACCAAAAATAAGTGGGATAAATTAACCTGAGGTAATTATGAATAAACTGATGATTTCTGTAACATTGCTATTTGTTTTTCTGACCGGTTGCAACGAACTTGAAAAACAGAAAGCTGCGGTTGCGGTGATTCTTGAAAAGGGAGGCCACTGCCCGACCAATGTCGAGAGGGTTATTGGTGTTCATAATGGCAAAATCACTTCCCTTCTACTGAGTGACGTGCCACTGAAGGAGCTTTCACCGGAAATTGGACAATTAAAAGATCTGGAATTATTAAATTTAAGGAATACAAGAATAGAGAGACTTCCTGATGAAATCGGAAATCTGGTGAAAATGACTCATTTGTATGCTCCTGCAAATTACCTGACCAAGCTTCCTGAATCTATCTGCAATCTGGTTGAATTGGAAGAGCTGGACCTCAGTTCAAATGATTTGGTAGCCCTTCCCGAGAACATAGGCAACCTGAGGAAACTCAAAAAGGTTTATCTTAGAAAGAACAAGCTTAGAGAATTGCCCGAATCTGTTGGGGAATGGAGAGAACTGGAAGAAATTGCACTGAGTGATAACGAATTGATAGGATTGCCTGAAGGAATTGGTTCATTTTTAAATGTTAAGTCTTTAAACATATCCAGAAATAACCTACAATCTATACCTACAACAATTTCAAAACTAGAACTACGATCATTAATATTGGAACACAATAACTTAAAAACACTTCCCCAAGAAATTATTTCAATGGACATTAATTCATTTTCAATAAATAACAATAAGATTTGTAATCCATCTAAAGATATAGATGAATGGCT
>SKJJ01000166.1 GCA_007115975.1 Chitinispirillum sp. | reverse complement strand
AATCAGCGTTCCCCAATCAGCGTTCCCCAATCAGCGTTCCCCAATCAGCGTTCCCCAATCAGCGTTCCCCAATCAGCGTTCCCCAATCAGCGTTCCCCAATCAGCGTTCCCCAATCAGCGTCCCCAATCAGCGTCCCCAATCAGCGTCCCCATGGTTTGCTTTTTGCTCCTCTCTTCGTATAGAGTCACAAAAAAACAAAAAAGATCAGATTGGGAGAAAAGGACATGGAAGAGAAGCGGCTGGATAGCAGAGGGGAAGCAGGAGGGCAGCAGGGTGTTGGGGGCAAGTTTGTGCTGTGGCGTTTTCTTCTTTGGGCGGTTATTCTTACGTTTCTCTTTTCATATATCTTTGGCAGTTTCACTTCACCCGAGCGGGTCTCTATCTCCTACAGCAGTTTTAAAAGTGAGGTTAGGTCCGGCAATGTCTCTTCGGTGCTGATACAGGGGGAGCAGATTAATGGTGAATTCAGGCAGGAGTACGGGCGGGAAGTTATGGAGGGGGATACGGTGGCCTACTCCCATTTTACCACTGTTAAACCGTCGTTTGAGGATGGGGAGCTGATGGGTCTTTTGGAGGGAGGCAATGTTGAGGTTACTGCTCAGAGCACAGAGAGCAGCTGGATAGTGAGTTCCCTGATTCTTCTTTTGCCCTGGATACTCATAATTCTCTATTTTGTTTATGCGGGAAGCAGAATGCAAAAGCAGATGAAAGGGTTTCCTGGTGGTGGGCTTTTCAGTGTGGGGAAATCGAGGGCAAAGCGTTTTCAAAAAGAGATGACCACGGTGAGTTACAATGAGGTTGCGGGGTTGAGCAATCCAAAGAAGGATCTCAGTGAGATTGTGGAGTATCTAAAAGAGCCAAAAAAGTTTGCAAAACTGGGGGCAACTATTCCCAAGGGAGTGTTGTTAATGGGGCCTCCCGGAACGGGTAAAACGCTTCTTGCGAAAGCCACGGCCGGGGAGGCGGGGGTACCTTTTTTCAGCACTTCAGGGTCTGAATTCATAGAGATGTTTGTGGGTGTGGGGGCCTCAAGGGTGAGGGATATGTTTGAGACGGCCAAAAAGGAGGCGCCGGCAATAATTTTTATTGATGAGCTTGATTCTGTTGGGCGGGCCAGGGGTACGGGGCTTGGTGGAAGTCATGATGAGCGGGAGCAGACACTCAATCAGATACTTAATGAGATGGATGGGTTTAACCCGCATGAGTCGGTGGTAGTTATTGCTGCTACAAACCGTCCCGATGTTCTTGATTCTGCCCTTACCCGTCCGGGTCGTTTTGACCGGCAGATAGCACTCGAGTTGCCGCAGAAGACCTCACGGGCACAGATTCTGCAGATTCACGCATCACACGTACCGTTATCCCCCGATGTTAATCTTGAGAAGGTTGCTCAGAGAACGGTGGGGTTTTCAGGAGCGGATCTGAAAAACCTGGTAAATGAGGCGGCGCTTCTTGCTGCAAGGGTGGGAAAAAAAGAGGTGGGTTACAGCGATTTTCAAGAAGCGCAGGATAAGATCCTGCTTGGTTCACAGCGTGAGGACAAGCTTGATGACAAGGAGAAGGAGATAGTTGCATATCATGAGGCAGGACATGCACTTGTTGCCAAGCTGCTTCCCGATACCGATCCGTTGCAGAAGGTTACGATCATTGCCCGAGGGAGAGCGCTTGGATCCACGGAGCAGATCCCGGAAAATGACCGGCACAATTTCAACCGGCGGTACCTGCTCAGTCGTATCTCTGTGGCTTTGGGGGGAAGGGTTTCAGAAAGACTGGTCTTTGATGAGTTGACAAGCGGTGCTGCTCAGGATCTCAGGCAGGTCACTCAGGTTGCCAGAAAAATGGTGTGCCAGTGGGGAATGAGCGATAAACTTGGCCCCGCCACCTTTTCCCAGGGTGAGGAGCACCAGTTTCTGGGCAGAGAACTGATGCAACAGAAGGATTTCAGTGAGCATACCGCACAGCTTATCGATGAAGAGGTGCAGAGAATTATTCTGGATCAGGAGAAAAGAACGACACAGCTATTAACTCAGAACCGGAAAAAACTTGATCTGCTTGCACATGCCTTGCTTGCCAATGAGACGCTGGAAAACGGTGAGATAGACAAAATTCTCATCCAGGGTGCCTCGTAAGCGGTCTCCTTTGCTCATTGGAACGGGTTACTGAAATCTCTGAAAAACGGAAGTGTCTTGTCCTTCTCTGAAAGCTGAGGATTTTGAACGGGCCACTCTATTTTCAGATCCGGATCATCCCAGCGAATACCTCCTTCATATTCGGGAGCGTAAGGGTTATCCACTTTGTACTGTACCTCGCTGTTTTCTCTCAGAGTACAAAATCCGTGGGCAAATCCATGCGGGACGTACAGCAGGTGAAAGTTCTCTTCACTGAGTTCAAATCCAAGCCATTTTCCATAGGTAGCAGAAGTCGCACGGATATCAACGACCACATCATAGATTGCCCCTTTGGTGGCCCGGATCAGTTTGGTTTGTGCAAGGGGAGGGACCTGGAAGTGCAGGCCCCTGATAACGCCACTTGACTGGGACCTGGAATGATTATCCTGAGTGAAAGTGGTCTCAATGCCACCCTCTTTAAACTTGGTTTTGGAGTAGCTCTCAAGGAAAAATCCCCTGCTGTCATTAAACACTTTGGGGCGTATCAGTATGACCCCTTCGAGATCAGTTTTTATAAATTCCATTAGTAACCTTAGTGCTCTTTTTGCGCAGTGAGATCAAGCAGGTATCTGCCGTAGCTGTTCTGTTTCATCGGGTCTGCAAGTTTGCGCAGCTGTTGTGAATCTATGTAGCCAAGTCTAAAAGCTATCTCTTCGGGACATGATACCTTCTGCCCTTGTCGGGATTGAATAGTTTCCACAAACTCTGAAGCCTGAAGCATGGATTCGTGGGTGCCGGTATCGAGCCAGGCGATTCCTCGTCCAAGGTTTTCGACCTGGAGACTACCCCTTTGGAGGTATAGTCTGTTAAGGTCGGTAATTTCAAGCTCCCCACGCGGTGAGGGTTTGAGGGTGGCAGCAAGCCGTGCAACCTGAGAATCGTAGAAATAGAGACCGGTTACCGCATAGTTGGATTTGGGGTGTTGGGGTTTTTCCTCAAGGGAGATCGCTTTTCCCTGCTTGTCAAATTCAACCACGCCGTAGCGCTGGGGGTCATTGACTCGGTATGCAAAAATGGTAGCACCATCTTTTCTTTGCGTGGCCTGGCTGAGACATCTTACAAGCCCGTGTCCCCAGAAGATGTTGTCGCCAAGGACCAGCGCGACCTGATCATCCCCTATAAACTCTTCGCCGATAATAAATGCCTGTGCCAGACCCTCGGGCTTTGGCTGTGGTGCATAGCTAAGGGATATGCCCCACCTGCTCCCATCGCCCAGGAGTTTTTCAAACAGTGGGGTATCTTCGGGAGTGGTTATAATCAGAATGTCCCTTATTCCAGCGAGCATAAGAATGGAGAGAGGGTAATAGATCATTGGTTTATCATACACGGGTATAAGCTGTTTGGATGTGGCGATAGTTATAGGGTAGAGCCGGGAACCGGAGCCGCCGGCGAGGATAATCCCTTTTAGCACGCTATACTCCTTTTTTTTCGTGAGATAAGCATTTTTCCGTAAATATACAATAATTCATTGGTGTGGTGTGGGGACGGACTGCTTTTACTTCACCATTCACCATTCACCACTATCTTTTGGTAAAAAGCAATCTGTTGCTCTGCACTGCTGTTCCAGGTGTACCCCTGTGCCGTCTTATGAGCGTTGCTGCGGAGGGTCTCCAGCAGCGTACGGTCTGTAATCAGCTTCCTGAGCGCCTTTTCAATCAAATCAACATCTCCCGGTGCAACAAGTAACCCATTCTCTGTATCTCGAACAAACTCCAGAGGGCCCTCAATTGATGAGGCTACAGGGGCAAGACCGCAGGCCATCGCTTCAAGAAGTGTCATCCCGAATCCTTCGCAAAGGCTTGGGAAAAGCACTATGTGGCTGTGTAGCAGTAACGTGGGAAGGTCCTGGTGTCTGTAGTGAGGCAGCACCTCTATTCGTTTGTGCAAGTGCCCTTGGAATCGGTCATAGATTACCTTCTCCCCGCAGCCGGTTCCCAAAAAGAGCACCTCAACAAAATCATACTGCTCAAGAACTCTGCTCAGCGCAGGCACACTGTAATGGATCCCTTTACGTGGAATAAAAGATCCAATAAGGGCAATTTTTACTGCAGTATCTTTTTCTGCTGTAACAGGGGTGATCGGTATGCCCAAAAAACATCGGTCAATACCGTGTGTTACCAGAAATGCCCGCTCTGGGCTGATACCAAGATTGTTTATTGCAAATGCAAGCTCCTGACTGTTGAGCATGAAGACGGCATCAGCTCTGCGCATTGAGAGCTGTACAATTCTGAGTTTTAACCGGCCAAAGAGCCTGTTTTTTATGCTTGGCTTTATGGTTCCTTTTGCAGATTCGGCTCTTTGCATCCGGTGTACAAGGTGCTCAAGGCCGTGACTTCTGGTGACCAATACCGGTCGCTTGCGAAACAGTACCGGTCCGATAATCCCCCACACCCACCCGTCTGCAGTTGATGCATCAATTACGTCGATGTTGTTCTTCCAGACAAGTGAGAAGATCTTTGCAGCCAAAAATAGTGGAAAAAGAATTTCAGAAAACGTTCTTCCCAGTACCGATGGCAGGTTGTCAAAAGAGTAGAACAGGACCTGGTGGCCCATTTTCTGATAGTGGCTGCCGGTTTTCAGTGTGCAGCCCGGGGCACCCGAATCAGGATCGAGGTGGTGATGGATAGAGAGCAGGATTTTCATTGTATGTCGGTTGTCATTAGAGTTTGGTTATTTTTTGGTGCATGGATTCTCTGAAGCGTAGGCTTGGCTGAAAAAAACATAATTGAAACCATTTTTCATTAAATCACGAAACAGACGAAAAAGGAAAAAACTATTGAGCAGTATCACCGAGAAACAAAAAAGCCGCAAAAGGATCAGTGTTTTATTCAAGCCAGTCATTACCCTCGCTAGTAACTATCCTCTCATCTCTGCCGCTTATAAGATCGAACCAGTGAACAGTTACGGAGCCATCTTCAAGAATTCGGTTATATAAAATACGAGGTCTATGATCATAAAACAGAAAACGGGGTGTTGTCTCCTCCCAGGTTTTTACACCGGTTGTTTCATTGAGCTTGCGGAATCTGTTTTGTTCAATATCCACAATGTTCAGATCATACATAGTAACTCCGGAAGAGAACACCATCCTCTTTGAATCGTCTGTCCAGCAGTACTCTCTGACATTGAGATTGTTGGTGATCCGCTGGTGTGATGAACTCTTGCGGTCATACACCCAAAGATCCTTTCTGCCACCAATTCCAAAGCGATCGGAAATGTAGGCGATGTATCTGCCATCGGGGCTGAATGACGGGAGATAATGGTTTGCATTGATATCGCTCAGAGGCAGCGGTGATACACCGTCTGGATCAGTGATGTAGATCTGCTTTCGATTCTTTTCTGTTGAGATAAACAGCAACTGCTCTCCATCGGGGGAAAAGGTGATTGAGTGCTGTGCTGAGGTGTCAATTGCTACCACAGGGATGACGGACTCTTTCGTGCCACTTGGCGTTTTATATATGCTGCTTAACGGCGACCCGCTGTCTGCTGCGACAAAGAATATCCACTTACCGTCATTGGAGAATATCGCCTCGGTTACACTCCTGCTTCCGGTTATGCTTCTGCTCCTGAAGGTACTAAGCTCAAGGACTTCAAGGCCGGTAGTTTTATCCTCCGGCTTTGAAGTGAGGTAGAGTACTTTACCCGACTCAAAAGAGATTCTTGGTTGGTGCTGATGAGAGTCGTTTCGGTTCAGGGGAAGTTCTGCCCGTCGTTGCATGGCTTTAAGGTGCACCTGGGGGGGGCCGAAACGGTCTGATACAAATGGTATGATTCCTCTTACCGATTCACGGGATTGTATATCGATGCCGGCTTTTTCAAGTTGGATTTTTGCTGAGACCAGATTTGTTCTCTCTTCAAGTACCGAATCGGGTTCTATACTTTGCACTACGGGGTAGAGTCTGTTTTCAAAGGAGACGGCTTCCTTGTTTTGATTGAACCTCACCGAGAGCGTACCCACAAACCGTCCGTCACTTCCAGGAGACACAATAGTGGCAGTGCCCACTCTCATCGGTGCCTCAAAGCGCTGATTGAGACTTCCGCACACTATCACATCTATACCGGGAACGGCGTGGGCTATTGCCTGAATGTTTTCCCAGCTGTCGTGTATGGTCACTACCCGTAAGTGGCTGTTTTTGGCAGAGGGGCGGTGAATAAGGCGGTGAAGTGCTGTGATGGTGTTGCTTACTGTTATCGAGTCACTTGGATCTGCAATCATGCTTTCACCAATGACATTCATTGCGAAAATGTTGTATCCGCCTCTTTGTACAAGTGCGTAATCGGTGATATTTGATGGTAATGAAGAAGAGAGGTTGGAGATGACCACCTGAGAAGCGAGCCTTCTGTCGGTAAACAGTTTGTTTAAAAAGGGGAGTTCACCCTGCCCAAGAGAGACAATGTCGTACCCCATGTGGTTGTAGAAGTCATCTGCAAGTTGCACCCTCTCGTCATGCGTGGAACTGTTTACAATGTTACCGGCATCAAGGGTAAAGGCTGTTTTGTATGATGATGCAAGTCTGTTAACAAGTGCTCCTATCCTTGACAAGCCGCCCAGTGCATCAGGTGAGGGGGGGAAAGGGATAAATCGGGCGTTGATGTTGCCGCTGTAGATGAGTCCTATTTCGATATTTGCACTTCTGAGTTCTTCCGATCTCATTTTACTTAGCAGAGTGTGAGTGAGCCAGTGATTAGCTTCAACTCTAAGTGCCTTATAGGCATTGGTTCTTGCCAGCCTGCTTCTACCCTTTTCAAAATGGTACAGTGCAATGCGGTAATACTCATCGGCGGATCGCTCCTTGAGTTCATCGAGATGCATATAAATATCCGCCGCCCACACCCCTCCGAACTCTTGGGACTGCATCTTCCATGCAGCATCCAACCCGTAATTTCCCGCTTTGAATCCAAAACCTGCACTAAATCCACTGAAATCCCTTTGGGTCCCGGTGTTATGTTCATATCCGGCTCTCCAAAAAAGCGATGAACCGGTACGTAAGCCGGTACTCACCCCAAACACCAGTGGCTCATCGGCAGTTTTCTGCACCCCTGCTCCCACATCCAGATCAAACAGCGGAGTGTGGTCGGGGTCGTCTCCAAAGGGGTGAATGTTTATGGATGCACCGGTTTGAATGGGCAGTGGGTCAGAATGTATTCTGCTGTATGAGATCGGGGTACCAACATTAAGAAGGTAGATCCTACCAGAAAACAGATCAAATGGCCTGGCATACAGATCTGCTCCGGCGGAAAAAGCCCTTCCTGCATCGATGTCCAGACGACTCTCAACATAGTTGACGTTTGCACCAACACTCAATCGATGGTTTAAAAACTCACGGGCAAATGAAGCACCAACAACATACTCTGCGTATCGGGGATCAGAAACTCTTTGATCGATATCGCGGGCATAGTCGAACTCTCCGGAACTTAAAAATCTGAAATAAACACCAAATGTACCCACATGGAGAAGAGGAAACATCGCTGCGGCACTCTGTTTGCGCAGTCCCATGAGCCACTGGAGATGGCTGATAGTGAAATGGTGGTGGTACACACGTGCGCTGTTTGAGGGGAAAAAGGGCAGATCTGCTGAGCCCATGGTGCCAGGGGAGGAGACCAAGCCTCTTGCAAGATGTCCGGCAGAGGAGGGCAGGGTGAGAAATGCTGCCGAAGAGTTCGCGGCATTTTTGCCGTATATATCACTCCACCAATCCAGAACCTGTCCCTGAGCAGTGCTGGCCAAGAGGGTGAGCGTAAGAGAAAAAAGATAGGTGAAGCGCGCAAACACGGGTAGTGTACCTCTTGGGAAATAAGATTAAACTAGTTCTTGTTCAGAATATACCCAGGAGAAAGAGCCGTCCCTCCTGCGTGTCTGGACGTCTCTCGACAACCGTGCAGGAAATGGCAAAACTATAAACAGGTGCGCGATAGCACTGTTCCCTTACCACTCTGATCGGCAGTGAAAGCCATCATATTGTCTCTTTTCCCGGATGATATCCAATAGTACTGATCAGGTATGCCGGTATCAGATGTATACCCGAAAAAGTGACAAGAGCTCTTCTTAGTGCTGGATACCTTACGCTTAAACAACAGCAGTGACAAAACAGCTCGGTTCACCAATCCTGTGTATCTGGACTTTGCCCAACAACCGTATCTTTCGCTTCGCTCGACAACCGTGCAGAACCGCAAATAGGGTTATTCTAAACAGATACTAGATACATTATATCATATCGGTTGAAAAAAACAAAATCATTAGAATTTGCTGCCTTTTTTTTCTCAGGTGTTGTTTAAGCCCTGAAAAACGTGCTGTTTCCGGTGATCTCTGATGTAATAGTACCGCTTTGGGACAGCTCATCCAATAATTTCGAAACCTCATTTAAGGTCATGCCCAGGCTGACCGAAAGGTCTTCTACGGTTGATGGACGCCGTTTTATAATGGACAGCAGAGAGGAGGCTTTGAGTCTGAGCTTTTGGGGATCGGGTGGGGGGAAATTTCTGGCGATGATCTCTACTGCAAGAGGCATCAGAAAATCTGCAACCTGTTGTAACTGCTGGGCAGAAGCGGGGGTAAGCCAACTGCACGTTCCCGGCCGGTCGAGGCTGTTGAGTTGGACACGGGTCGGTTTTATTCGTTCAATTGCCTCTTTAAAAAGAGTCAGCTCCTTTTTAGTGTCGTTTATTCCAGGCACTATAAAGACCTCAAGCCAGATTTGTCCCTTGAATTGTGCTGAGAGCTTCTCTAGCCCCTCGATAATCATCTCGCAATCAACCGAAACCATCGGTTTGTTTATCTTTACGAATGCTTTTTGGCTTACTGCATCAAGGGATGGTAAAATAAGGTCAAACGCAAGCACTTGCTGTCGAACATCGGGCATGTGGAAAAAGGTACTGTTAGTTAGAAGCGCTGTTTTTACCTGGGGGAAATTATCCTTTATAAATCTTGCGATTTCACCAATACCGCTATGGAGGGTGGGCTCTCCGCTCCCGCCAAATGTCACAAAATCTACCTCCGGATGGCTGCTCAGGTAATCATCGAGCTCTTTTTTAACCGCAGCGGTTGGTACAAATTCCCCCCGTTGAGTTGGATAGTCTGTTGTAGCCCCGCACTCACAGTATATACAGTTGAGTGTGCAGGTCTTATACGGAACCATATCCACCCCCAGCGATATTCCAAGTCTGCGGGAGCGTACCGGCCCAAAAAGGTATTTGTAATCTGATTTTTCGTGTCTCATGGGAGTGTGCTCTTTTTGAGGGGCTGTTGTGTTATCCTTGGTACTAATATAAATCAAATCCAGAGCAATGAGAACAGCTATGTACCCATAGATGTCAAGTTAAATAACGGCCAGACGGCAGTGGAAAAAAATTACGAGTGGGATTAGGTAAGAATTTGGGCGCTGAACCTACCCAGTACCACTCTGCACCCTGCACCGTGAACAATAATTATTTTTACAGGGCAATCGTATGGTGCCTTGGCGAAAACAGAATACTGAAGAGTGAATGAAAGGGAGTTTTGTGGGTGCTTTTCACAGGATGGAACTGCTTACCGGTACAGAGAGTCTAAAGAAATTGGCCCAAAAATCGGTAATTATATTTGGTGTTGGGGGAGTCGGGAGCTGGTGTGCTGAGGCTCTGATTCGCTCCGGGATAAAGAGGCTTACCATTGTTGATTCTGATCTGATATGTGTCACCAACATCAACCGCCAGGTCCAGGCAACGCACCAAACCATCGGTGCAGTCAAGGTTACAGAGCTTGGCAAGCGGCTTCTGGAGATTAACCCCGATGCAGAGGTTAATGCTGTACAGAAAATTTTCAGCAAAGACACAGAGGAGGAGTTTGACTTCTCCGATTTTGACTATGTAATCGATGCCATAGACAGCCTCTCAAACAAGGTTAGCCTTTTGCAAAGAGCAATGAATTCACCAACAAAGCTCTTCTGTGCTCTGGGGGCATCGTGTAAACTGGATCCTACCCGGATTCAGGTATCTTCAATCTGGGACTCCTACGGTTGTCGCCTTGGAAAGCTTGTGCGCAAACGGCTGCGCCGCAGGGGTGCAAAGGGCGATTTTCTCTGTGTCTGGAGTGATGAATTGCTTGGGGGCTATGAAACCGAGTGGGGGTGCGCAAGTGATACCTGTTTCTGTCCCCAGAGCCCCAAAGAGGACCAGGAGGATGCCATGGTTCATGAGTGGTGCAGCAAGAAAAAAAAGATCAATGGCTCGGCGGTTCATATCACAGCAATCTATGGCTTTACCCTTGCAGGGCTTGTTATCCAGGATATCGTAAAAACAGAGGAGAGCCTTACCTGTACGGTCAAAGCGCAGGGAGCTTCAGTGTGAAAAAAACAGATCTGCAGAACAGAATGCGAATAGTATCAGAAGTAAATAAGGGTGAGTTCTGGAAACCGTGCCCCGGTACATCAAAGGACTACTACTGCTGCGGATATCAGATTATCACTCCCTTTACCGGTTGTGGTATGTATTGCAGTTATTGCATTCTTCAGGCCTACTTTGATCATGATCATCAGGTCCTCTACACCAACTTCGAGGATCTTGAGCGGGAAATTGTTGAGAAGATGAACAGACGTATGGGGGTGGTACGGTTTGGCACCGGTGAATTTGCCGACAGCCTTTTCCAGGAGGATAATCTTGGGGTAAGCAGAAAAATCGCAGCTCTGCTCCAGCCATATAAAAACGTGATTGTGGAGTTCAAGACAAAAAGCACCTGTATCAACTCTCTTAAACAGATCGCTGAGCCACAGAAGGTGGTCATAGGATTCTCCTTGAATACCCAGAGGATGGTTGGGGAGCTTGAACAGGGTACTGCATCAATTGAAAAAAGACTTGAAGCTGCGGCGCAATGTGAAAAGATGGGGTTTAATCTGGCGTTTCATTTTGATCCCATGGTCTGGTATGGGAACTGGGAGCAGGAGTACCGATCTGTAGTAAAGATGATTTTTCACTATGTGAAGGAGCCGGAAAAAATCGCATGGTGCAGTATGGGAGGATTCAGAACCATGCCCTCACTTAAGAGTCTGCTCAGAAAACAGGGCAATCATCTGCCCCTCTTTGCCGGTGAGATGATATCGGGTGCTGATGGAAAACTGCGGTACCCCAGGCCGCTGCGGGTTCAATTTTACACCGCAATGAGAGAGGAATTTGAAAAGTACCGACCACAGACCACTCTCTATATGTGCATGGAGAGTGATGAGGTGTGGACTGAGTCCGGTATGAAACAGCGGATTCCCTTCGGACTCAAATATTATCTGGACCGGCGTGCGGAACAGATCCTGGGGCTTGGGAAAACAAGGGCAATTCTTCAAAATGAAAAATTGAGTTGACAAAAAGAGGGTTATGTGTGAAGATGTTGCTTTTCGTTTTTGTAGGGTTGCTTTTCGTGGGGATGCTTTACTTTCTAACCACTGTTTTGGGAACAGGCTCGTATATAAGCCTGACCTTCTCTTTTTATCTGTGTATGTTGTTGTATGGCTTAGTCTGGTTTGGCTGTTACCAGCACAAAACGGGTGCGTTTCCTGAGTGCAGGGTGGTTGGACTTTTTCTCCTCTATAGTACACTGTTCTATTTTCTGACAAAATTGTTATCGGTGCTCGTCTGGTTTTTCACTTCGGGTTTCTATGAGGGAGGGGTGTTTTTCTTTTTTGTGAGTCTGCTTTTAATGCAGATGAAATTTGGTGTGTGGTTCGAGAGGCCAGAAGTTATCTGATATCCTCATTGTTAAAACGGCCGTTTTGGTGTCCCCCCGTGCCCGCATGCGGTGCTGGTGTATCCAGGGACCGGTTCCAAAAAGGTTCAGCACTGGTCTGCGCCTAAATTTTTGGTAGCGTAACAAACAGGTGACCTAAAGCAGAAGCCTCATTTACTTAATTTAGTTTGCCTATTTCAATATAGTTTTGATTAATGTACTGATTCCAGTTTTTCTACCGACCTT
>SKJJ01000053.1 GCA_007115975.1 Chitinispirillum sp. | reverse complement strand
TTTTCTTGCCAGATGGCATTATCGGAGGGGGACTTCCGGATACAAACACTCACGTGTGGCCAAAAGTTGATAAAAATTAAATGCATGGGCAAGTTCTTCAAGTCCCCTACCGGGGATTTTAGGGGGCGAGAGAATCATAACACCTTCAGCAAGACACCTATTCTGAACAGGCACTAATGAACTCCTCAATATCCTTAGGAACAGGTGCAGACAGCTCCATCTCCCTGCCGGTAAACGGGTGGGTGAACTGCAACGATTCACAGTGAAGCGCCTGTCTGTTCATCAACAGTTCAGGTATCTCAATTTTAGAGTTATCAAGCCAGGCAAGGTATTTCTCTTCATCGAGGCTGTAGAGTTTGTCCCCGATAATGGGATGTCCGATTGACGCCAGGTGTACACGGATCTGGTGAGTTCTCCCGGTATGGGGTTTTATAGTTAGCAAAGAAGCTTTATTGGAAGGTAACACTGTTGTTTCAACAATTTCGGTTAGTGCCGGTTTACCGGCCTCGTCGGTACAGAACTTATGGCGCACCTTGGAGTTGCAGTCTTTGGCGATAGGTTTGTCGATTTTTAAATTGTTCTGCTGGACCGATCCATGCACAACAGCCCTGTAGCATTTCTGTACTCTGCCCTCTTTGAACTCCAGGGCAAAGCGGCTCATACTCTCCTGATTTTTAGCCATCAGAATCACTCCAGAGGTCTCCCTGTCGATACGATGTATAGCATTGGCATCAGGATACGGGGGCTCTGCCACAGAGCGCAGCAGATAGGTGAGATTGTTTCTGAACGACTTGCCAGCTCTGTGCACAAGGAGATTTCCTGGTTTGTTTACCGCTATAACCCATTCATCCTCAGCGATAACCGAGTAGTCCAAGTCAGCTGCTGGTTCAACGAATTCACCGGCATCGTAAGCGATGACATCTGCGGCGTAGACGTAATCTGTTTGGACCGATCGTTTTCCATTCACCTGTATCTGCCCCAGCCGTACCTTCTCCACCCAGATGTCCTTACAGTGGTAGGTAAATCGCCGAGCAAGATAGTCGACCAGTTTTTCTTGTTTGCTATTTAGAGCAACAGTGGCGTTGAAGATCATATCTCATTTATGTAGAGAGGCTTGTGCCCGTTATAGGTGCTGTTGTAGTAGTTAATCATGACCACTTCGGTCTGTTTCTGTTTGTCGATATTGATAACGAGCCGGTCGATATATCTTCGTGCGATAAAGAGCCCCCTGCCGTGTGAGTCCAAGAGTCCAAGGGGAATACCAGTGTCATCGAGGGCAATCTGGCGATTAAGCCAGTAGAGCACATCCTTCTTTTTCAGCCTTCCCCCTTTATCTTTCACTGATATTATATATTTCTCCTGGTCAGAGGCTACTTTCACCACAACGGCTGTATCTTCGGTGAGCTCAAAGCTGTGATCCCATCGGTCCTTACAATCAGGGGCCTCATTGCGAGCGCCGTAAAAAATGGCATTGGTTAAAAGTTCAATGAGTACCAGTTCAATACGTTTCTGTCTTTTTTCGTCATTGATCACCTCAACGATCGTTTTGGCATCCTGGTCAAGTTTTGTTGATCTGCTGATAGTGAATTTACGAACCGGAGTCCCTTCGCTAAAATAGCGTTTAATGCCGAAGATATCCCCTAGCAGAAGGTTGCGCAGCAGCGTTGAGAGTTCGTTGAAATTAAATGGCGTAGTTTTGACAAAGATGTTTCCGATATCATGTTTCATAGCAAGCTCAAGATACTCTTCAACATTGTAGGCGGTGATAAGGACCCGTTTTACTGTGGGATACATCTCCCGTACTCTCTTAAGCAGCTCGAACCCCTTAATACCGGGCATATTGATATCGGAAAGGACAAGGTCAAACGTTCTTTTTTCCAAAAGCTCCAGCGCCTCCATCCCATTTTTTGCACTACATACCGTGTAGCCCTCCAGATCGGTGAGAAAGTCAAAAATCATCTCTCTTATTTCAGGTTCATCATCAACCAAAAGTATCCTGTAGTTTGCCCCGTCACATTGCTCAGCCATAGTGTGTCACCATCTTTTTATAGTGCATTGTATTTAAAGCAGTAATTATTTTTGAAACGATAGTACTCCTGTTATAACAATAGCCCCAAGAGTGACAATGAACCGTATGAAAGCCCTTTTTCCTGGTGCTCTCTACTGGTCTCGTTTACCCTGCGTCGTTGCAGCGTGTGCACTGTGCTGCGGTATTGTTGCAAGCTCCACTCTCTTTGCTCCGGAACAGACAGCCGGTTCTCTGAATAGTACATTGTACCACTATGTTTTTTCTTTGGCAACAATTACCGCACTGATTTGTGGTATTCTTTCAAAAAGCACGGCTTTTCGGTCTCTTTTTTTCTTTGTTGCAGGATTTCTCCTCCATTCTCACGCAGAGCTTCGGTATGAGCATTTTCGCCATCAAATGGAACAGACCATGCAGTACTCATCATATCTGCAGATTTCCGGGACAATTACCGGAAGATCCACCGAGCGTTTGGGATCACACCTTTTTGAGATAAGAGTGGAAAACAGCAGCAAAACCCCTGTTTCAGCGCTCTTAAGAGGAAAAAAAATCCGCTGTATACATTCGTCCCCCCCACCCTCCACGGGCAGAGTCCAGCTAACCGGAGTGTTCTCTCTTGCCCAAAAAAACGCACTTCCCTTTGGTTTCAATGAATCTGCCTATTTTCAGAGCCAGCGGTTATGGGGAACACTGGAGGTGGATAAGATAGTGAAACATGAGCGGTCACCACGATCGTTGAATGCACTTTTCTCTCTGCTTCGCACCAGAAGCAGTACAATATTGGAATCCGCCGGAAAAAATGAGATCACAGCAATATTTAAAGCAGCCTTTTTGGGCCAAAGAGATGAACTTAGTAAACGGGTTCAGACAGCTTTCCGCAGAGCGGGTATTTTCCATCTTCTTTCGATTTCAGGGTTCCACGCCGGATTGCTGTTTTTAGCATTCTCAACCCTGCTCGCTCTTACCGGTATGAGCAGCACAAACCGCACGTTTACTTCTTTGGGGTTTTTATGGGTCTATCTGTTTTTCATTGGTTTGATACCCTCTCTTTTCAGGGCAACAGTGATGTTCAGCTGTTTTGGGATAACCGTTCTGTTTCAAAAGAAAAACCACGTCCTTCAATCGATGGGACTTGCTGCACTTTTATGGCTGATACTCTCACCGACCGCACTCTTTTCCCCCGGCTTTCAGCTCTCCTTTTGCGCCACTGCCGGCATTCTTCTTCTCAACCCCGCGATAAACAAACTGCTCAGTCCCAATTTTTACAACAGATATCTTCAGTTTTTATCCAAATTTCTGCTAAGTGCATTATCTGTCTCCCTGTCGGCGTTTCTATTCACTGCCCCGATACTTATCTACCACTTTGGGGTGGTATCACTCTTCGGGATTCTGTTTAATATGCCGGCCATTATTCTCATGTCCGGGACAATGTGGTTGCTTTTTGCAGGGCTGATCTGTGGCATGCTTTACATTCCACTCTCTTATCCAACCGTTCTACTGGCTCAATTCATAATGAGATTTCTGGTCTATCTGGCAGATCTCTCCCGATATATGCCTCTGAGTGAATTGTCCCATTATGCCCCCCCGCTTCATCACATACTCATTTTTTATCTACTCTGCCTTGGATTGTGCGCCATAAAAACAGCGTTCAGAACAAGGTACGGTGCTATCGCCCCGGGAGTTTTTCTGCTCTTTTTACTGGTTACCCACCTTTTCGTGCCACAAGATACCCGGACGGAACTTATCCGTACCACCAGCAACTCAAGCACAATCACCGGTATCCTTTGGCCCGATAACACTGTGTGGCTTCTGGGTTACGGTGAACCCCATGAGCTAAACAGAATGGTACGCAGCACCATTGAGCCCTGGTTTCACCACAGAGGCAACCCCAATACCACTTTGCTGCTGTTTACCGATCATGGTGAACGGGCAGCACATCAGGCTCTCCACTCCTTTAAAACAGATCCTTACATTATCGTTGCCCCGGAAATCCCATCGGATCAGCGTTCGGTAAACAGCGGGTACAACTACAGGGAATTTTTGGGTCCCCTCAAGCTTATCACTCCATCCGGGCACTCGGCACACCTAATAAATGAGCCTGAAAGCGGCACAGTCGCTGAAATTAATTTTTACGGTGGAAGACTTCTGATTCCCATTACATTTTATGGCCCCCTGGAACTGCATAAAAGAGAGGGTTGTGGTATTTATACGGTATTAACCGAAAGCGGCATAATTGATCTGCACCGATTTTTGTAGCGATGGTAACAGAGTGGTGGTGGGGGGCATAGCCATAAGGGGGGGGTGGGAACCCAATCACTGCCTCCGTGGCTGTCGTCTCTCTATAAAGCCGAATCCGGCTCAGGCTCCAACAATCATCTAAAAAACCAAGTTTTTTCTCTGTTTCCCTATTATATTTATTCCTTATACAGTCTTTTACCCCATTAACCCATCGGAAATAAAAATATGAACGTTACCAGAAGAGCTGTCAATGATTGGCAGGTCCTGAAGTTAGACGGAAGATTTGTGGTAAAAACACTGATGGATGTGCGAAAAGAGATTGATGCAATTGAAGCGGAAGGGAACCTTCACAAGGTAGCTTTTGATATGACCGACACAAACTACCTCGATTCCAGTGCATTAACGGTGATGATAAATCTTATAAACCGCCTGAAGCCCAATGATGGCACTTTTGTCATCTGCAATCCCAACAAAGATGTAGCAGAGGTGCTGTCAATTGTGGGATTTGACCATATGGCAAAAATTCTTCCTTCGGTTGATTCCCTCTGAAAAAGGGTCCTGAGGTCAGGTTTGCCGTTTAGGTGGGCCCCTGGTCTCGTATTGTTTAATGTTGGTTCTGTTTTTCCCATAATAAAATTTATTTTTTCAGTTTTTTCCTTTCAGGAGTAACAATATGAAACGGGCAGTTATTGTTCTGGCACAAGGGTTTGAGGAGATTGAAGCCGTTGCACCTATTGACCTGCTCAGGCGTTCTCCGGTGAGCGTCACCATCCTGGGGCTCGATTCCCTGAAGGTTAAAGGGTCTCATGCTATCACATTGGAAGCAGACTTGCTGTTACAGGATTATTCCGGGGATTTTGACGCCTTGGTGCTTCCGGGAGGTATGCCCGGCACTACTAATCTTGCAAACTCCCCGTATCTGATCGATTTTGTGCAGAGAGCGGACAGGGCGAGCAAACTCCTGGCAGCAATTTGTGCGGCACCATCGGTACTTGGAAAAGCAGGTGTTCTGAAAAACAGAAAAGCGACCTGTTACCCGGGTTTTGAAGACAAGCTGACCGGGGCTGCTGTACAAAAAGAGCCGGTAGTGTGTGACAAAAACATAATCACCAGCCGCGCTGCCGGGACAGCGCTCCCATTCTCTTTGGAAATCATACATTATCTTTGTGGTGATGAGTGCTCAAAGACCATCGCTGCATCAATACATTACTAATACAAACGGAGCCCAAAAGATGCGTACCACAGTGCTGATGCTAGTGTCCATGCTGTTTTTTGTAGGTGCAAACGATTTTTCAGCAGACTCGATGGCGGTAGAAGCCATACTGAGCAGCAATTCCATTGAACTGCAGGATATCCATCAAATCATCGACTCCGCCAATGGCAGGGTAACCGGCCTGCATCTGGACTCCCGTGGTATCACTGTTTTACCCCAAGAGATCAGTCAGCTCGATGCTCTGAGGCTGCTCATTTTGAGCAGCAATCAGCTAAGCACTCTTCCCCAGGAGATCGGCAGCCTGCGGCAGCTCACCCAGTTGCGCCTTGAAAACAACCTCCTCTCTGAACTGCCCGCAACATTCAGTAATCTCTTCAATTTAACCACCCTGTATCTTAACCATAATGAGTTCAGCGAATATCCCGATGTGATCTACAATCTCAGAGAGCTCAGAGAACTTTCGCTTACCCACAACAGAATAGACAGCTTCTCCCCCGACTCGGGCTCTATGCCGCTGCTGCGCTATCTTTATCTGGACAACAATGTTCTCAGTACACTTGCGCCTCAGATTGCCCTGTTGGACAGCCTGCGGGTTCTTTCGGTGAGAAAAAATGATCTTGCAACACTCCCCCCTGCAATCGGGAATCTCAAAAAGCTGCACAAACTGGACATTACCGGAAACCGCATCAGCCATCTGCCGGAAACGATTGGCAACCTTCTGCATCTGCAGTACCTGCACCTCTGCGAAAACCTAGTCACTTCCATCCCTGCTTCAGTGGCTTCACTTGAAAACCTTCGCTGGCTGTATGCCAATGATAACCGGCTACCCTCCATACCCGAATCCATACAGGAGATCACCACCCTTGAGCTGCTCGCAGTTTCAGGCAACGGAATAACCAGACTCCCCCAAGCACTGGTGGAATTGCCGCATCTGATGGCAATAGATCTCTCCCATAACAATCTGGCATCGATTCCTGAGGGTATCGCAGAGCTCAAGCAGCTCACGGTTCTGTTTCTGGGGCACAACAACCTCTCAGCTCTTCCTGAATCCATAACATCTCTGGTAAAGCTTGGGCAAATAGGTGAGGTGTACGGTAGTGGTCTGGATCTTGGGGCCAATATGCTATGCAATCCGTCTGAAGCAGTTCAGGAGTGGGCAGACAGTTTTGATCCGGAGTGGAGAAATTCTCAGACATGCAGATAAAACAAGATAAAAGCACTCCTTTTTCTGTTTTTTATCAGATTCTGTTCAGAACAGACCGCCGCTGAAAACCGGTCACTGCCCCGCAGACGACTATCCACCGTGAGGTGCACGGCAGGGGGGATGGGAGATAGTGTCACTGCCCCGCTGGTGGGAACTCACCATTTTTCACCCATTTTCAGACTCATCCGGGACAATGAACCGGTATATGACGAAAATGGTACTATTCGGAACAGAAACTAATTATTTTTTCCTTTTTCTGACACCTACAACCAATACTTATATAAACAGCTCACGACATGAAAAAAACAGCACTTTTCGAAAAGCACACTGCACTCAATGCCAAAATAGCACCCTTTGGTGGATACCAGATGCCAATCCAGTACCAGGGAATCCTCAGGGAGCATAACGCCACCAGAACAGCGTGTGCGGTTTTTGACACCTGTCATATGGGGGAATTCCTTATTGAAGGGGACACTGCAGTGGAAGATCTTGAGAAGGTTCTAAGCTGCGATGTTGCGTCTCTTGGGGTGGGCGCATGCAGGTACGGCTTTTTATGCAATGAGACCGGCGGGGTTCTTGATGACCAGATTCTTTACCGCTTAGGTCCGCAGCAATTTATGATGGTGGTAAACTCTGCTACCCAGGAGGCCGATTTTTCCTGGATTGATTCACACCGCTCATCCAAGACCGGCCTGAATAACATCTCAGAGCAGACGGGAAAAATTGATATTCAGGGTCCCTTATCAGCCAAAATCGTTAACTCCATCCTAAGCGAATCCATAGAGGATCTGCGGTTCTACCGCTTTGGGCATAACTATTATGATGGCGAGAAGGTTCTTGTCAGCCGAACCGGCTATACCGGCGAACTGGGATTTGAGCTATACTGCAGCAATGGCGCAGCGATGAAAATATGGGATGAGTGTATCGGACGTGGCGCTTCTCCTGCAGGGCTTGGCGCGCGTGATACACTGAGACTTGAGATGGGATTTCCGCTTTACGGCCATGAACTCAGTGCGAATATCAATGCAGGCGAAAGCGGTTTTTCCCGCGCGATCTCGAGCAACAAGGCTTTTATCGGCTCGGCACACCTCAAAAACCACGGTTTGCAAAACAAGCTTGTAGGCATAAGGCTTGATGGGAAGCGGGCAGCCAGAGAGGGTGACCTTATCGAAGTCAACGGCAGGAGTGTTGGATTTATAACAAGCGGAAGTTACTCCCCCTCTCTTGAATGTGCAATTGCACTTGGCTATGTGGAAATGATCCATTCCCAACGCCACACTCCTGTTTCCATTAAGGGAAAAAGAATCGACACCGAGGGCATCGTAACAGATCTGCCCTTTTACAAACAAGGCACCGTCAGAGCAGACCTTAAGAGCTGTCTTTGATGCACGGCAACAGTTTCCATTGTTTAACAAAGGAGTAGGCATGGCACCTTCAGATCGCAAATACACCGAATCACATGAATGGGTAATGGTTGAGGGTGATGTCGCAACTATCGGTATTACCGACCACGCACAGGACTCTCTTGGTGACATCACTTTCATTGAGCTTCCACAAAGCGGTAAAAATGTTACCAAAGGTGCGGAGTGCGGCGTGGTGGAATCGGTAAAAGCAGCAAGCGACATCTTTTCTCCTGTTTCAGGGGTTGTCCAATCAACCAATGACACCCTTACCACTTCCCCGGAGCTTATAAACAGTGATCCTTTCGGTAAGGGTTGGTTTTTCAAGGTCACCGGGATCGACTCAGCCCAAATCGATGTTCTTATGGACTCAGTACAGTACGAAACATTTTTGGAGACACTGTAACCATGAGCTATCTGCCCTGTACCCCGGATCAGCAGTCACAGATGCTACAATTGTGTGGTCTCAAAGACATCGATGAGCTCTTCAAGGATATACCGCCTGAACTTGCCCCATCCAGCTTTGCTCTGCCTGAGGGGAGATCGGAACTGGAGGTTCTCAACCACTGTGACACTTTGTCCAGGCAAAACTTCTCCCATCTGATCAGTTTTCTTGGAGCAGGTTTTTATGATCATTTCATCCCTTCGGCGATCGATTCCCTTGCCGGCAGAAGCGAATTTTATACGGCCTACACGCCGTATCAACCGGAGCTTTCCCAGGGCACGCTGCAGGCAATATATGAGTATCAGTCCCAGATTTGCAGACTTACCGATCTGCCCGTCTCCAATGCATCGCTCTACGATGGAGGGACCGCGCTATATGAAGCGTGCCAGATGGCAATCAGTGCAACCGGGCGGCCAAAGATCGTCATAGACGGTGGCGTTAACCCCATTTACCGAAAGATGCTCTACTCCTACACCGCGAATTTATCAATTGAACTTCTGGAGATTGATGTCCAGCATGGACAAAGTAACAGGGAGACCATTTTCCAGGCTATCGATGAACGAACAGCTGCCGTTGTCCTTCAAAACCCAAACTTCTTTGGTGTTATTGATGACCACTCTGATATAGCAAAGAGATGCAGTGAAATGGGTGTTCTTACCGTTCAGTCGGTCTATCCCATAGCCCTTTCGCTACTTAAAAGCCCCGGTGAGCAGGGGATCGATATCGCTACGGGTGAGGGGCAATCGATGGGGATACCTCTCTCATTTGGCGGCCCCTATCTTGGATTTATGGCTGCGCAGAAGAAACTGGCCCGAAAGATGCCCGGTCGGATCGCCGCACGTACCGAAGATGTCAACGGCAAAGAGGGATTTGTGCTCTCTCTTCAGGCCAGGGAGCAACATATACGGCGGGAGAAAGCGACCTCAAATATCTGTACCAATGAAGCCTTATGCGCACTGAGAGCCCATATCTACCTCTCGTTACTGGGCAAGTCCGGCCTGAACAAAGTGGCCTCACTCTGCATTGACAAGGCCCACTATGCCAAGGAGCGTATAAAGACAATACCCGGGGTAAAGGTGATGGAGTCATCCCCTACCTTTAATGAGTTTACCGTAAAACTTCCCATTGATGCCGCGGAGTGTGTGGGGCAGATGATCGAAAAAGGGTTTGCCGCCGGTTTTCCCCTTGGAAGGTACTATAAGGGTATGGCACATTACCTGCTGATTGCGGTTACCGAAAAGAGGACAAAACATGAGATCGGAATGTTTGCAGAAGCTTTGGAGGCAGTATTATGTCAGTGATTTTTAAAAAATCAGTACCCGGCCGTACCGGTGTAAATCTTCCAAAGAGCGATGTTCCCGTATCTGCTCAGGTACCGGTTATGTACAGACGCAAAAGCCCACCGGCAATGTGCGAGCTCTCAGAACTCGATGTTGTGAGGCACTTTACGGCGCTGTCCAGAAAAAATTATGGCGTTGACACCAATTTCTACCCGCTTGGGTCGTGTACGATGAAATACAACCCGAAAGTGTGCGAAAAAGTCGCTTCTCTTGAGGGGTTCGGGCAGCTCCACCCGCTTTTGCCACAGCTTCGAAGAGGCGGGATGCTTACCCAGGGAGCCCTGAGGGTACTGTACGACCTTGAATCCATGCTCAGTGAAATTACCGGTATGGATGCTTTTACGCTCCAGCCCATGGCCGGAGCACACGGTGAGCTTACGGGCATGATGCTCATAGCGGCGTATCACCGTGCAAAGGGCAACCAAAAAAATGAGGTACTCATACCGGATGAAGCGCACGGGACAAACCCCTCCAGCGCAGCCATTGCCGGTTACACCGTGCGATCGATACCAACAGACCCCGAAACCGGAACACTGGACATCGCAGCACTGGAAAACACCATCAGCTCATCAACTGCGGCCATAATGATGACCAATCCAAACACACTGGGCCTGTTCAACTCCGACATACAAAAAATAGCAGATATTGCTCACTCTCACGATGCACTGCTCTATTACGACGGCGCCAACCTTAATGCAATTATGGGCAAGTTCCGCCCCGGAGATGCAGATTTTGATGTGATACATCTGAATCTGCACAAGACATTTGCTACCCCTCACGGCGGTGGCGGACCGGGTGCGGGACCGGTTGGGGTGAAAAAACATCTGGAACAGTTTCTGCCCATATCAAGAGTCGTCAAGCGATCAGATAACACCTATACCCTTGATTACGACCACCCCGATTCTATCGGCTACATATCGCCCTTTTACGGCAATTTCTCAGTCTGCCTTAAAGCGTACGCCTACATTCTGATGCTCGGCAGACAGGGATTGCGTCAGGCAAGTGAACAGGCAGTGCTCAATGCCAACTATATCATGCACTCCCTTAAGGATCACTACCACATCCCCTACTTAAAAACGTGTATGCACGAGTGTGTGCTCACCGCAAAAAAACAGCTTGAAAACGGAATAAATGCACTTGATATCGCAAAATCTCTTATCGATAAAGGATTTCATCCGCCTACCATATATTTCCCGTTAATAATCAAAGAGGCCATGATGATAGAGCCAACCGAAACGGAGAGCAAAGAGACGCTTGATTCATTTATTCTTGCGATGATCGAGATTGCACAGGTGTCAAAAAAGGATCCACTGGCGTTGAAACGGGCGCCCCTTTCGACACCGGTGAGCCGTTTGAATGAGGCAAAGGCAGCAAAAGAGATGAATGTATCGTACACTGAACAAAACAGCTGAATATTGCTTGCGACAAATAGTTCAATTTATTGCATTTTCACTTAAAATGTATTATAATATATGATAACGGTGTAGCTTTATAAATAACATTGAGAAATGAGGTTGTTATGCGTTTAACCAGATGGTCTTTGATCATAACTTTCGCGCTTGGTGTAACTGTTTACAGCCAGACGGTTGTGCGAACAGATCAAAACAACACGGGTATCTATTTAAATGAGACCCGTGAGATGTATGAAGAGCCTGTTGCACGTGTGAGCAGAGGCACCCAGCTTACCGTACTTGAAACAACTTCACGTAACTACAGAGTCCGCACTGCAGACGGTGACGAGGGCTGGGTGGAGCGACGCCTGGTAAGTGACGTTGCACCGCAAGAGGGTTCAAGAGCAAGAGGCTCCCGTAACCCAAGCACCGCTTTTGTGTTTGATGATGCTGAAGTTCAGGGATACCTCGATAACCCTGCGCCGGTGTTCATTATGGACACTGACGACGGTGGTTCTGACCCGATTACACTCGACCGCTCGTTTAAGGATGCACTTAAACAGAATGTCGACAGAGAGACTATGGAAAGGTTGATGAGATAACATTCAGCTGCTGAAAAGAGACGTAAAAGAGGTACGGCAGGTTGCGAGAGCAGCCTGCCTTTTTTTTACGATTTCAGTGTACTCCGAAGATCTGAGGCAAAACAGCTTTGCAAGTGAGGGGTTGGGGGCCTCCCCGATTACTGCAACCCTGTCAGGGCGGCTGTTTGCACGGTATATGAGCGTTATAAGTTCGATGGTCTCCTTCTTCAAAGATTCACCGACGGTGTATTTGTACTCTTTGTTGAA
>SKJJ01000153.1 GCA_007115975.1 Chitinispirillum sp. | reverse complement strand
TCACGGAGTTGTGCAATTATTTTCTCACCATCTCTTGTCAGTTCATCTGCCCTGTTTATCACAACCCCTCCCCGGTGAACCCCTCATCAGATATCCGTGCGCTCATTGAGTGCCTGTGTAAGCGTGATGTGATCCACATACTCAAGCTCCGTTCCCGCCGGCAGACCGCGTGCAAGACGTGAAATCCGGATGCCCTGATTTTTTAACAATCGCCCAAGATAAAGAGCAGTTGTTTCGGAGTCGGAACTTCCCCCAAGGGCTATGATAATTTCACAAGGTTTACTTTCACGTATGCGTTTTTCAAGCTGGGTGATATGGAGTTTCTCTGCAGTTATCCCGTTGAGGGGTGAAAGAACACCCCCCAGAACATGGTACATTCCTCGATATCTGCCGGACTTTTCAATGGAGAAGAGGTCAGAAGGCTTCTCAACAATACAGATAAGAGTGTTGTCACGCGCAATGGAGGAGCATATATCACAGATATTGTGCTCACTGTAGTTAAAGCAGACACTGCAGCGGGTTATTTTTTTTCTGGCCTTCTCTATGGTATTGGCAAGATGCACCGATTCTTCCTCAGGGCGTTCGAGCAGATACAGTGCAAGCCTCCAGGCACTCTTTTTCCCTATGGTGGGCAGAGTGCTGAGCGCATCTACCAGTTCTTCCAGTGATTGAAGCATCTCCTCTTTTCCTACATTCCAGGCAGATTCAGGCCACCGGAAACCGCTCCCATTGTGGATTCAGAAATCTCCTTGATCTTCTCCTGAGCATTGGAGTATGCGGCAATGATCAGATCCTCCAGCATCTCAACATCATCCGGATCAACCGCTTCGGGATTGACCTTAACGGAGATCATCTCATTATTTCCGTTGAGCACCATCTTCACCATTCCTCCACCGGCACTGCCTTCAACTTCTGTTCTTCCAAGCTCTTCCTGAGCTTTCATCATCTGGGCCTGCATTTTTTGGGCCTGTTTAAGAATTTTGTTCATGTTCTTCATATCGTCTTCTCCCTTAAGAAAGGATTTGTCCGTCAACTATATCCAGTAGAGTCTGAATTATAGGCTCTTTTTCTATCTCTTCATTAATTGTTGTTGTTTTGGTTTTAGGAGCAGGTTCTGGTTGAAACGTGGAAATTGGATTCTCTGGCCGTTTCCCCAGAGTGATCCTTAGCTGGACCGGTGTTCCCACAAACTTGTGAAGCAGGTCACTGATAGTGTCACGGTTTTGCTTTCTGGTAACTTCCCTATACTGGAAACCGCTCTCCCCGCCAAATTGAATGTCAACTGCACTGTCATTAACCCCCAGCAGTGATGCCTGCGACAAAAATGCGCCCAGATTGGGTCTGTCGTGGGTAAGATACTCAATAAAAGCAGGCCAGTGCTCATCAAGATCACGGGGAACTATTGCAGGGGTGTCAATAAAATTTTCTGCAGGTTCCTGAACTTCATTCACTGGCGCAGAACCGTTGTCGGTATCGTAATCTGGTTCTTCGGGTTTGGGGCCGGATAGTAAGCCGGTTTGATCTGCTGAATCAGCTACTGGAGTGGTCAGACTATTTTTTTTTTTACTGTCCTGATCAGTGGCGGTACCGGAATTTTGTTTTTGCGATGTGGGTTCGTTTTCACCTGCCATCTTTAGCAGTTGCTCGATACTGACCGTGCTATCCATATAGACCAGCTTAAGCACCATCAGCTCAACCAGAAAGCGCGGAAAGGCGCTCCACTTTAATTCCGACTCGGTCTTTTTGAGCATTTCAGCCATGCGTAAGAGATCCGTTTCAGGGAAAAGCTTGGCGTCCTGGGCATATAAGTCGATTATTTCCTTGTCCAAATCGATTCCCCTGACCTCGAGTGCCCCGGGGATACGGGCAAACAACAGATTCCTTATGTGATCCTCAAATCCAAGCACAAAATCGTGGAGATCATATCCACTGTAAAGAATCTCTTTGACCGACTTTAACGGCACAATCGGGTCTCTGTTTTTTATTGAACTGATGATCTCCCGGTATACCTCAATTCCCACGATTCCCAGAACCGAACGGACGTCCTCTTCCCTTATGCCATCTTTGCAAAATGAACACACCTGATCCAGGAGACTGAGAGAATCGCGCATACTCCCATCAGCCTTACGCGCCACAAGCATCAATCCGCCACGGTCGTAGGGGATCTTTTCAGCGTCACAAATGTGAATCAAACGCTGGAGAATCTGCTCAGCCCCGATGCGCCGGAAATCGTAACGCTGACAACGCGAATGGATGGTAGCAGGAATTTTATGCGGCTCGGTTGTGGCAAATATGAAGATCACATTATCAGGGGGCTCTTCAAGAGTTTTAAGGAGAGCATTGAATGCCGAATTTGAGAGCATGTGAACTTCATCAATAACGAAAATACGATGATTTCCGCCCATAGAGGAGTAGCCGATATTATCCCGAAGCTCACGGATATCATCTACTTTGTTGTTTGAAGCTCCGTCGATCTCAAGAACATCGAAACTGGAGCCGGCCAGAATGTTTTTGCAGTTATTGCAGACTCCGCAGGGCTGAGGAGTAGGGCCCTTTTCACAGTTGAGAGCCCGGGCAAGGATACGGGCTGTGGTGGTTTTTCCCACCCCGCGTGTACCGGTGAAAATGAAAGCATGAGCAACTCTGTTGGTCTCAATAGCCCTGCTCAGTGTGCTGGTTATGTGCTCCTGACCAACTACATCATCAAATGTCAGAGGACGCCATTTTCTTGCAAAAACCTGATATGCCATTGCTGCTTTTTTCTTTAAGGGGAAAAGGGGCCAAGTTTACCTGCGGCACATCAAGTATCCGCTTACCGTTGCTCCCTTCCGGGCCTGGCGGAGTTCACAGCCTTTAATTGCGCAGGGCCTGGCCCCGTATTTTACCTGTCCAAAAAATGCTCAACCCGGTTTGGGTGTCGAGCACTATTACGAACCTCTCAGAAAAAACTGTATCGATTTATAACGTTTTTACCTGATAACGAGGTAAAAAGACTCAAAACAGTTGATTCCCGTAAGCAAGGAGTAAAATAGTTTATGGAAGTTGTTTTGGAAAATGAACTGTAAAAATCATCAGCTCTGCGGAGTGATTTCATTAGAAACGTAACTTGGGCGCCCCATGAACGCTCAATCTTGGCCTCATGTTTTTTTGACCTTAAGTACTGTTAATACAGTGGTTTAAGCCCTAAAAAGATGGTATGTGTTACAAATGGGTATTCTGCGGGTTGTAATCGAAAAAAAAGCTGGAACATAAGCACAGACTATGAAGTATTCGGGGACAATCTGATCTGAAAGGCAGTTAT
>SKJJ01000151.1 GCA_007115975.1 Chitinispirillum sp. | reverse complement strand
GTAGGAGTAAGTAGGAGTAAGTAGGAGTAAGTAGGAGTATAAGTGAAGGTGTTGGGCGCCTGCCGCGGACGGCACCGGTCCTCCTTACGGCTCGTCGTACCTCCTCGGTCCCTCGTTTGTAGCGCTGCGAAGACTTCGCTTTTGTGAGGGGACTGGACAATGGGAATTGTCCACCTGCAGTCCTACCTGGCGCGGTTTACCCGGGCGGTAATTGTAAACACTGCGTTTGATTTATCCGGCAAACTGCACTTACAGACATTTTTTGAAAACGGCAAAACTGGTTTTTTTCTGATAAAGATTGGATTGTTGTTTCAGATGAGAGTGCCTCTGCCTGTCTTTGCAGGCAGAGTAGAAAAGTGCGTGTTCTGCACCTACCCAAACACCTTTTTTACCAGTTCCCCAACTCTTTTGCCCAGATTTTCTGCCGTTTTAATACCGATCTCGTCTTTTTCGATTCCCTCGGGATTTCCACTCCACAAAATACCACCGAAGTGACTTGTCGGTGATGCATCCGATACGACGGTCATGCCATGAATCATTGCACTCTTTACAAGATCCATTGCAGCCAGCTCCTGTCCTCCGTTTCTTGAACGGCCGACGGTCAACACTCCCGCGATCAGATTCTCGAACCTGAAACCGTTTCTTCTGAACAGAAGACAGCGATCGATAAACATCTTCATCTGTGAACTTACTCCACCGAAATAGACCGGGGAGGCCAGAATCAGTCCCTTGATCTCATCATTTTTCAGAGCTGGCATTATAGTATTGGTGAAGTTATCATTTATTGAACAGGTGTATTCATTGCTACATTTGCCACAGTCAATGCAGCCGGAAAATGCATGGTGGGAAAGCTGCACGATTTCAGTCTCGACTCCGCATTGCTCCACTGCCTTCAGGGCTTTTTTCAGACCAAAAAGGGTTGTACTGTTCTCTTTTTTGGGACTTCCACAGATTCCAATAACTTTCATCTCTTCCCCTTTCGAATAATCGGAGCCTTATGTTTCTATCACACATTTGAACAATCGTGCTTAGTTGAAAATATAAAAGGACGAAAAAAAAACAAAATTGCCAATTTTTACTTGTTAAAAATGTCGTTTGTTATAGTCCGCACAAATCTTTTCTTTTGCTGTAACAGTACCTCAACAAACTCAATCGCGGTCTAAAGGGTACGGATGAAACCGGTACTATCCAAAAAGAATTAATAGTGTGATAAAATCAGAAAGAAACGATGGAGTAGCTCTGATTTTTTTTGCCTAAATCAAACAGGACAATATCGTACGGTTGTGTCGATATTCGGGGAAGGAAATTCCACTCTTTGTCTTTTTCTTCTGAATTCCAGTAGTGTTCAATACTGTCGTAGATGAACCGGTAGACTTCAAATGCGGTAATTAGCCCGTCTGAGTTGTAATCTGCATATAGCGGGGTTTTGAGCAGGAAATAGGTGAAAACGCTTTGGCCGAAAAAACCATCGCAGGCAACTTCGCTTTTGCCTGAAGCGGTTATTACTAGTTCGCGATGTCTTTTGAATGCACGGGTATGGAAATTATTTTTGTAGTAGGTTAGAGCTTCTTTAAAGATTCTGAAAGAGGAGGGCAAAGTATCATTTGTACCGGTGTAGGTATCGGGGAGGATGTCGATAATTGAGGTTTGTGGGATGAAACCACCGGAGTAACAGGCATCAATTATGGTCACTGTTTTTTTTGTTTTGATGTCTGAGAGCAGGGAGTGCAGTTCGGAATCGGAAAGCAGATTTCTTTGGATGCGATCATAGACTGTGTCCATCGTTCTTTCATCGAAGGCAAGAATTCAACCCCCACTCTTCAAAGGGTATTTCTTCACCAATGTATTCTACGGTATCAATCTCCATCAACTCCCACATAATGCTGTCCGGATCAATGTCATCTGGAAATTCATAACCATACTCCAGTGCTTCTTCCAGACTTTTTGGTACAGGTTTGTAATCAAAGGCAGAGAGAATACCCTCATAAAACTCCTCGAGAGCCTTATCCATTGCAAAATTAGGGTTGTCACGCAGAGTTTCCCAGTTTGAATCGTCAAGCTGTACTACTTTCGGCGAAATCGGCATCTGTTCATTCCAGCAGCCAGTGATAAGAGCTATGGCGAAAAGTAAAGAGACTGTTTTAACTGACTTCAAATAATAGCTCCCCTTTTGAATGTGTTATGATATTTGTTTGTTTTTAAAAAATTTATACTAGTAAATAGATGCTCTCAGCTCTCTTTCTTCGAAAGAGAGCTGAGAGTTGTTCGGTGTGATAAGAAGTTTCACATCAACGTACTTAGCTATACAATCTGCCGGCATGTTGATAATGCGCATAAATGATAAACGGGGGGGGGGGTGCTTCGTCAACTGTTTTTTCGATAGAGCCAAGAAAAATAAAAATTCGAGAGGAAAGGGATTACTTTTGGAACAGTTACTATGAACCTAATCGTTTGTATCCGTGCAAAAAAAACGTCAGCCTAGGTGGTTCTTTTCGATCTCTTCTTTGTTGTACAGTAAGTATTTTCACGCTATACGATAATCTTTTTTGCAATGGTTGCAGATTAAAGACTTATCGGTGTTTTATAAATGCTGTGATTCTGTTTTCAACAAAAAACTAATCGTTGCAGACTGTCGTATAATCATAAGAGATCGTTATGTCTGACTGGTACTTTGCTGATTTTTTTTGCAGAAAGAAAAGTTCCGGATTTGCTCCGAGAAGAGAGAGGCACTTATGTGGATGAAGAATACTGCTCTGAAATCTATGAGTGGTTGTAACTTGTCGTGTTGGTTTTAAGGAAGTCTCGCAGCAGTTTTCGTTCAGCAATTCCCAGATCTTTGAATTGTACACCAATGTGGTATATTGGCCACTCCAGTGAGCAGTGCACAACATTTATTGTTGTCCTGATAGAAATAGTTGTATTTGGAAGGGTAAAGGATACTATCAGGTTTGTACCTGGTTTTCTGCTGACTTTTGAGATGAAAAGTATCCCGCCCTCGGACATATTCATAGCCGTAGTCAATTCTGTTGAGTATTGATTATGAAGATGGGGAGTCAACTCGATTATTTCAACTTCGAGTGGAGGAGAGGTCTTTACCCTTGGTTGTTGTCTTTGGTCCATAGTTGTTTCGAGTAACAAGGAAAGTGTTCTATAGCTATATGATAAAATGGTTTAGGGCGATGATTTTTGCCACAATAATAATTGAACCGGCACGCTTTTCAATCATTGTCAGCTTTTTCATGAAAATAGACTACGCGTGGCAACCGAAGCCACTATTTCTTTAGGCTTTATTTTTCGGTTTTGGTCTAGT
>SKJJ01000090.1 GCA_007115975.1 Chitinispirillum sp. | reverse complement strand
TCTTTTAATTCAAGATTAAGATAGATGTATTGCTCAAATTCCTCTGCAAAAAGATTGACAACGGTAGTTTTACCAACCTGTCGTGCTCCCCGGAGAACCAGAGGCTTGCGATTGTTTTTTTTCGCCATTTAACAAGCTCTGAGAGAATAGACCTTCTGAACACGATATCCTCGATTTCATAAAAAAATGTCATTTAGAGGATAAGTATACACAAAACAATGGATAAAAAAGCAATGTAATTCACAAAACAAGGCTTGTATCTGTTTTGATTCAGATCAAGGTATCAGCAAAATCGCTGAAGTAGAGGCAAATCTTCCGGGTCCATTGCACCGAAAGTGCGACCCATTGCACCACTTTTCCAACCCATTGCACTAAAAATCTCACCCACTGCATCATTTCACCTGCTGCAGATGTCCTACCCCAAAAAAAGACCCCGCCCCTCACGAAGTGGGCAGGGCAGGGCCTTGAAAAGTAATCACGTGAAATCCCCGTATGATAAACTTTAGTGGGTATATCCGCGATTGGATCTTCCCTGAAAAAGTAGACACGGTTGTTATGCTACCTTTTAAAATGGGTTTCGAACTCAACTGGAGACAAGTATCCGATTGTTCCATGTCTTCTTTTCCTGTTGTAGTAGTGCTCAATATATTCAAAGGTACCACTTAACACATCCTGTTTGTCTTAAAAAATCTCATCATAAACCAATTCGGTTTTGTAAATTCTGGAGAAAGATTCTGCAACTGCATTATCCCAACAGTTACCCTTTCTGGACATACTTTAACCCATGTTTCTCTAACACAGCTCTGAAGGTTTCACTTGCATATTGACAGCCATGATCAGAATGTATCATAACCCCTGGTTGGAGGTTTCTGTTTCTCATGGCTCTTCCAAGGGCTCTTAGCACCATTTCCGTGTCACAACGTTAAGCTAACTGCCCAGCCAGCGACAACACGGCTGAACAAGTCAATGAACACGGTCAAATATGCCCACCCTTCGTTTGTTTTAACATAAGTACTGTCACTCACCAGCACTTTATTCGGTTCTGTCACAGTAAAGTTTCGGTTTAACAGGTTCTCTGCAATGGGCAGGTTGTGCTTGGAATCGGTCGTAACCACACGAAATTTTCTGTGTGTTTTGGCTCGGAGGCCGTTTTCCCGCATAATGGTCGCAACTCGGTTTTTACCAACCTCTATGCCACAGGCATCAAGCTCTTTTTTCATCTTAATGCTCCCAATGGGCCTTTCATGTTCCATGTATTTCTTATGAATTTCCTTAGTTTAACATATTTCTCTCTAACTCCCTTAAAGACGGTGTGTGTTTGAACCATTTATAAAAACCACTGCGGGACACTCCAAGTACCCGGCACATCTCCTGCACCGTAAATTCGGTGCGGTGTCCAGCTATGAACCTGAATATTGATTCGGTTCCTTTGAGAAGATGGCCACTGCTTTTCCTGCAAATAACCCCAACGGTTTCTCGGTGAGCAAGCAGTGGCTGCACCACCAATCACAGGAAGAGAAATTGAGCGCATTGAACCAGCATCTTTACCATTTTAACACAACATATAGGGCCTGCTGGAGTAAACTGCATACCCATGAAAACATATTTGTGTATGAGGCTTCTGGTTTAGGTCATCTTTTTGTTACGCTACCAATTCATTACCTCTGCGAACGGGGCGTTAGAATGCAAAAGTCAACTTGTCGCACTTATACCCGCGAAACTACAATCTAAGAGCATCCCTTATGTGCCAGCGGTAAAAGCCCCTTCTGCCCGGCCCCATATCGGATTGACTGAGCATGTCGAGCGCTTTTTTCGCCTCACTCTCTATAAATTGCACACTCGCAAGATAACTGGATTGCTCCTGATCATACTGTGCAAGGAGCAATTTGGTTTCCAGTGCCCGCAAAAAAGAGGGGTAATAGCTGAATTCGCGCAGATCCACACCCGGATCAGGCCTCAGATCAGCGGCAGGAAAGGGGTTAACAAGGCGGTACTGATATTTCACCAGTGTGGCATATTTCAGTGCACTCTCACCTGTTATCTCAAACGCTCTTATTCTGTCACGGTAACGGGCATAGGTCCCAACCGGTGCTAATTTCTCCCTGTTAAAGCAGAGATACTCATCCAGTTCCAGAAAAGTATAGTAAGGATTTTGGGGATAGGCTTGTTTGAAATAGTCAAAAACAGCACTCTTCTCCTTGGCACTGTGGCCGTAGTAGGGATCGAGGAACTGAATGAGATACTGTTTTGCAATATCACTCGTATAATGTCCCTGAGCGGAAGCTTTTCTGAGATAATCGAGTCCTTTTGAGAGCGACACGCTGTGGCCTGACAAGTTCAGGGCAAACTTTACAATCGCCGGAGCCTTTGAGAGTGCACAATGGAATATCCCCAGCCCCAGATAGCCGTCCTTTATTGAGGGGTCCGTTTTGACCATCTGCTCCATGAGTCTCAGGGCCCGCAAGCCCTCCCTTGCAGATTCAATCAAGCTCTCATCCATTTTAAGAGTAGCCCTGAATCCCCGTATGCCCCCATTGATCAAAAGATTTGTCGCAAAGAGAGAATCGTAAGGATTGTCTATGGGAGCGAGTTCAATGCCTTTGGGCGAAAGATCATCAATTTGTCTGAGCAGTCTTTTTTTTGCTCTCTCATCGGCGTATTCGTTATTTTGGACCTGAAAAATTTTCATCGACACTAAAAGCAGATAGCTCAAAGCTGGCAGAGTATCCTTTTTTTCCAGCTCCTGCATGGTCAAAGCGATCTTTTCTGCCTCCCTCCAGTCAAAGAGGTGCACCCTGCGCATCATCTCCCGTGCAAGACGGTCCTGTTTTTTTGCTATACCCGGATAACGGATCTCTTTTTGAACCGAGTGCTCTTCCATCTCATTTACAGCCAACCGGCCAGGCTCCTCCGTAAAGAGCAGGGTGTCATTGCTGCAGTGTGCTTGACCAGCAGAAGTGTCTCTCACCAATGAGTCTGGCGGTGCCGAACATTCTGCTTGTAAAGGCAGCGACAGGGAGTCGGCGGTTGAATGCTCTTCATACCGATCACGATCAGCTTGATCTGTAAGCGATTCTGTGTGCGCCGCAGAAACACTGGTCTCCTGAGCAGTCGCTGAGAAGACTTCACTGGAAAAAACCAGTATAACAAGTAAACATGCTGATTTAAACATAAGCTTAACCCATCTGTGTCACTAATCATGCCAACAATTATAGTATACTACTTATGACTGCCTTTTTTGTAACTTTTGTTTGCACTGCTTACCAACCACCCTGCAAAAGGTACCTCTTTCAACACAATGCTCCAATGCTTCCCTTATCGCCTCTGCGTGAGAAACGGGTGCCGGCCACCTCTCCTGAGACCCACAAAAATTGCACCAATGACACCAACTAAATTTCAGCCACACTCCTTTCATTGTAGTAAATTTAGTATGGCTCTGTTTTCATCAACACCTCGCAACTCAAAAAGGAGCGACCATTATGCAACAACCGCCAAACCAAGTCACTATCCGGCTTATGAAAGAGGACGACAAAGACCAGGTACGCACAATGGTTCGCCGCTCATTTCATCCGCTAAAACGTCTCTCCTTTACTTTTCATGACCATATATTTGTTGCTGCTGGCAATGACGGGATAGTCTTTGGGCTAGTCGTTCTTCAAATCTTTACCATAACACCCAATAGACCAAAAACAGGCAAGGTCTCCTGGATATTAACCGACCCTCAGATGCGCGGGTTAAAACTGGGGCAGCAGCTTATTGAAAAGGCCATTGAGTTCTTTAAAGAGCAGGGGTGTGATCAATACCTTGCAGTAGTAGAGGGGCATAACACCAGTTCAGCAAAACTCTTCTCAACACGTGGTTTTGGAATCCTCTCTCCCGGAGCCCAGCTGAGACGTTTTGGGCTCCGTATTTTTCCCCTGTGGATTAAACTATTACTCTACCTTGATGTTGGATTTTTCCTTTGGGGTTATCCTCAAGATCCAAAACCAGACAGCCCAAAATTGCAGTGGGCAGCTACATACGCTCTGAGTGCCTTGACATTATTGATAATCGCCCTGCGGATTCCCCGTTTTGGGATTGAGTGGTGGTTTTTTTCCCTTGCCGCTCTGGCCATTCATTTTGGGGCGCGACACGTAACGATGCTATTTGTGGCAAAAAAAATCGACATGAGGGTACGGTTCAGAATGTGGGAGTCAGGGTTTGCGCTAAGTATTTTTATTGCCACACTGTTTGCTGGTTACTATCCGATTCCCGGCAATCTCTATCCTGACAGGTCTGATTGGAGGCACAGAGACACTCTGCCACAGCTGGGCAGGATCGCCTTGGGTGCCACCATTTCGGTGCTTGTTTTAACCTGGGGGAGCTGGTTTATCACCTTAATGACCCCCCAACCCCCTCTCCTCCCACAAACCCTGCTCTGGCTAGGGAGATACTTGTTGCTTTTTGATGCAGTGTTCTTTTTCTTTCCCTTCATAGGATACAATGCACGACGGTTGTGGGATTGGAATAAATGCATATGGTTATTGATCGCAGTGGCAGCTATTCTGGTGATGTTGGTATAAAAACCGCCCGGGAGTGTTCATCCGCCCGTTTTAAACTAAATGCCACCTGAATCAAACGATACATCTACAAACCCCCTACTCCTTTAATGCGTTTCATCCAGTAGATTATAGGTACAGCAGCTATAACCGCCTGCAAGAAACCAGACCGCTGCGCTTTTTCCCATAAGCACTTCTGCCCCGTTATATTTTTTGACCTTCTGAGCTACTGTTTTATTTCGAAAAACGAGGCTTTTGTGCAATATTCCATCAAGATTCGTCTCTCTGTACTGATGTTTCTTCAGTTCTTTGTTGCCGGTGCAATTTTGCCTATCATGAGCCTGTACCTGATAAACCACCTTGAATTCTCAGGTTCACAGGCTGGTATTATAATTGGAGTTGCTGCGATAAGCTCAATTTTCTCCCCCTTTTTTGCAGCCTGCATTGCCGACCGGTTTCTGCGGGCCGAACATCTTCTGAGTGTATGCCACCTTCTTGGTGCTGTAATTATGTTTGTCCTTACCAGACAGACTGCATTTTTCCCTGTTTTGAGTCTCTACTTTTTATATACCCTGATTACAACGCCCACCCCTGCACTTGTAAACGCGATCACCTTTCACCACTCACCCCGGAGCAGAAACAAATTTGGCAACATAAGAGTTTGGGGGACAATTGGCTGGATCGCCGTAGCCTGGGCATTCAGTTTCGGATGGCTTCGGGGAGCAGACGCCTCAGCACCAAGCAGGCTTCCTGACATCCTCCGCTTTTCGGCATTCTGCTCCATTATTCTCGCAATTTATTCCCTGTCTATGCCCAGGGCAAAAAAAGTGGTCGGAACAACCGCAAAAAGGCTTTTACCCTTAGAGTCATTGAAGGTTATCATGAAACCTGAAGTCCTTGCACTCTCTCTTTTGGCCATGTGTATCACTTTTATCGATAAATTCTACGTTATTGGAACCGCTCCTTTTTTAAAACAGATTGGCTTTAGCGATCAGAGTATCATGCCTGCCATGAGTCTGGGTCAAATTCCGGAGATTTTTGCAATGGGATTGCTCAGTTTTTTTCTCTTTCGCTTTGGGGTAAGGGCAGTGATGGCTTTTGGGGTGTTGCTTGAGATATTCCGTTTTACCGTCTTTTCTCTAACCAGTACCCGATGGCTTGTCTACTGCAGTATCAGCGTTCACGGACTTGCCTACACTCTCATATTTATCAGCTCTATTATCACCCTCGACAAATACTGCAAAGTCAATGAGCGCACCGGAGCTCATCAGATCTTCTCTATAATCACCGCAGGAGTGGGA
Source organism: Chitinispirillum sp. (assembly GCA_007115975.1). Classification (GTDB taxonomy): domain Bacteria; phylum Fibrobacterota; class Chitinivibrionia; order Chitinivibrionales; family Chitinispirillaceae; genus Chitinispirillum. The sequence continues at coordinate 6,331 of SKJJ01000090.1, read as the reverse complement.
GGGTTTTTGGGCGGAATCGCTGCGGGTAAAGTTGCCGATCTGGTCACCACTGCCCAGGGGGTGATCAACTATACTTTTTTCTGGGCTGTTCCTGCGGTTGTTGCAGGTGCCATTTTTATCGGTATCCTCGCCTTTATCAAAGAACCACCCACTGAGCAGGAGATTGAAGTGCTGGCTGCAGAAGTTGCAGAAGCTGAAGAATCGATCGCAGGAACTGCACAATCGCCCAACGGATGATAGCAACCTGTTACCATATGTTTTGATCTTCACTCCAAAAACTTGTACCTAATCAAACAACACCTTTACAATAATAACTATTCTTTGCAATATTTTTTCCAGTAGACTATAGGTGTAACGGGTACAAGTGTCTACAAGAAAACAGGCACTTGAGCGGCGATCAGACACAGTAACAAGTTCTTATTCTTCTCTCTTCTCTCGTCAGAATTACAGTGTTGAATTTCGGTTTGTATGTCAGAGTACTTATACAGTGGCAAAAACAGATCGCAACCGGTTACAATGATTGTATACTATTAGATGACCTGATTGAATTTGAAAAATGCTACTATGGAGTGGATTATGATTATTGATACCCTGATTAGGTATAAAACCCGTTTGTCTATCGTGCTGTTATGGATTGTTGTGTGCATTTTAACTTCGGAAGCTCTGATCGTATACAAGGGAGAGATTGTAAGTGAATGGCCTGATCAAAATTTTTCCTCAGGTTTAGGAAAAACCAGATCATCTGAAAATGGAATGGGATTTTATCCAAATCCATCAGGTAAAGTGTATGCTCTGACTTTTTTAGTTGATTTCAGCGATCAACCGGCACTATTTACCGTGGATGAAGTACGTGATTGGCTCAATCAACCCGGGTTTAACCGTGATGGATGCAACGGATCGGTACGCGATTATTTTTTGGATGTATCAAACGGAAAAGTTGATCTAAAAAATGAGGTGTTTGGCTATTATCGGGCTATGCACCCTAAATCCTACTATGAGAGCGGGCCCGGATACAGCAAGGCTTCAGAGCTTGTTGATGAAGTTATGGCATATTTTGACAATGTCGTTGACTTTTCCCGCTATGATAATTCAGGGGATGGCAAGACAGAGTCCATAAGTATTGTTTATGCTGGAAATGCTGAGGTTTGGGGGCAGGGAATCTGGCCTCATGCAGGATGGATGGATCAAACCAGAGACGCCACCAAATTGACACGTTACATGATGACAAACCTTGCAGATAAATTTCACCTCTATCTGTTTGTCCATGAAATTGGCCATATGATTTTTGGCTGGCCCGATTTGTACTGGTTTGGAGATTACTGTGTGATGGGAAATCGGATAAATGATAGAAATCCGGTAGCTGTAAATGATTTCTTCCGGGCAGATCAGGGCTGGATAGATGTTACTGATCTTACAAATGCTAATGATGCTGTTCTTTATGCTGATGTTGAAGGCGCCGGATTTACCTACTTCAATCCCACAAATCCACTCGAAGGGTTCTTCTGGTCAAATATCAATAACAGCGGAAGATGGAGCGCATTAAAAGGAGGTGGAATTCTTGTATACCATTTTGATTTGTCAAAAAAACGCAACTCAGGGCCGGATAATCTTTGTTTAAGAGTGGTGCAGGCAGATAATACTCAGAGTTTAACAGATGAGAAATGGCCGAAGCCGGGTAGTAATGCAAGTCACTTCTTTTACAGCACACATAACGACAAATTCACAACTCAATCAACCCCTAACTCTCAGTGGTACGATCGGACTGCCCATCTTAATATTTATAATATCGGACCCAAAGGGGACAGAATACACTTCACTTTCAAGAACACTCCTTCAACAGAAACCGCATACCTTCCTGTCGCAACCGTTACAGTACAGCACGAATCCTGCGGATCATCTGATGGAAAAATCCATTTCACCTTTAGTAACAGACCAGATAGAACTAACATACGTTTCAGTAAGGATGGGGGAGTTGCATTTGATTTGAATGCTGCGCTGAAAGATGGCAGTGCAACTTTTAACAATCTTGCTCCCGGTGTGTACAATATATGGGCTCGGTGGGGTAATGGGGATTTTCCGGTAAAACTTGGCGATTACACAGTCAAGGCTGATCCTGTTCCGGATTTGGAAGTTGCTGTTACAGATGCGACCACTCAAGACGATGCAGATGGAAAGATTGAATTTACATTTTCCGCAGTACAGGGCAACAGAACACATATCTCATTTAGTAAAGATAACGGCCAGAGCTATCCTTTAACGGTTGAGCTTTCTCAAACAAGAGCATCTTTTGACAACCTTTATGCCGGAAAATATGACCTGTGGGCAAGATGGGGAAATACGGAATGTCCCCTGAGTTTAGGAGTACATTCCATTGATGTGCAGTCCTCAACATCACTTTTGCCTGCAGAATATGCCCTGACCTCCAAACGTGTTACCTCCTCATTGGGAACGATCTCTTATGCACTTCCCCATGATTCAAAGGTAAGTGCAGCTATTTATACCCTTTCAGGAAAGCAGATCTGGTCAAGTCAGGCAGAGATGAGATCTGCCGGTCACCATACTATGCAAATACCATCTCCTTGCACAAGTACACTGTACCTACTTGTTTTCAGAGCTGGTAATATAGTGTTAAGGGAAAGGCTTTTGGTTGCGCATTGAGTTCCATATTGACCGCATGAAATGAATAATTGAAAAATTCCTCCATGGTGATAAAGTGAAGTGAGGGAAATAGGATCTCCATCTTTATATTGTTTGCCGTGAAAGAGAACAAACGCCTGGTACAAACAACTCTTTGAGAAAAAAGACTGAGGTGTCATCTCCTTGTTGTTAAAAACAAGTCACCTCAGCTTTTTCTGTTCAATACAGCGTCGTAGATCCGGCGAAGCGGTAGGCAGAGTTGCTCTTCGCTTGCCATGACAGGGAGGGTTTTTGTGAGATGTTGTGATCGATTCCGGCATATTGTTGACGTGGCTGAATAAGGTGAAAAAACCTTGAACGCAATCAACAAACGGTAAAAATTGTACGGTTTATAAAGTGCTGTAGCCAATTTTACATCAGCACTAAAGCTCCATGATCCATTTTCAGTGGCAAGTTATTCCTTGATTAACCGAATAGAACAACCAAAAAATTTATCCGCCCTGTGAGACGTTTCATGACTCCATTCATTGTATTTAAGACTACTGGCGTATGCCAGTGTTGCGTACCTTGAATCCTGTGAAGTACTCCACCATACAGCACTCTCGCCAATATCTATGAAATACCATTTAATACGAAAACCGCCCGGAAGAGCAGAGAATCCACTCTCATTTGTTGCACCTTCATTGGGAGTTTTCCAGTCTGATGTTCCTGTTGTTTTCATCTTTCCACCGTTACCGTCCAGATAATTAAACAGTGCTTGCCAGTCTTCACGGGTAGGTACTCTCCAGCCTTCAGGTGCAATTTTACTTGGGTTCTCCGGGTCAACTACCCACCAGTTATAAAGCAGACCATACTGGTCGTTATCGTTGTCATACCTACAGTAGGCAGGAGTTGTGAGATCGTCCCATATATTGTGATCGGTGACAAGCCGGATATCATTACCGTTCATGTACTTTGTTGTTCGCAGATTTTCTACGGTCCATACCTGATCTCCTATCTGTACGGTACGGTAGATATTGCTTTCTGCATCTTCAGGATCAGGTCCGCTCCAAATCCATTTGGCAATCACTTTTATGCTACCAGTTGAACCCAATGCAATTTCTGCTTGTGGTTTTTGGAAAGCCAAATCCAAATACCATCCGTCGAATGTAAAGTCTTTCTTTGTCGGATTTTTAAATGTAACAATGTCTTCTATGGTATAAGTGGATGGATTACCTTCATGATTACTACCACCCCTGAGGTCATAAGTTATAGTGTAACTTCTGGGGTCCCAGTGGGCATACAGGGTGTGATCATTGGGAATCTGTACTATTGAGTCAACTGTAATTTCAACACCACCGGCAGATTCCGTAAACCAGCCTCTAAAGATGTATCCTGTACGATTAGTAGTTATAAAGTTGAAATACGGTTCATCATAGGTTACCACCCTTGTAGAAGGGTAGTCTCCATTCTGTAAATCCAGGCTAACCGTATACTCTTCTGGAATCCACTTTGCGAACAGGGTGATGCTCGATATCACTATATTTTCATTGAAGTTCCAGAGTTCGCCCTCATTTGTGTACCACTCATCAAATGTATAGCCGCTTCTTTGAGGTTTGGGAGGTTCCTTTACAGTCATTCCGTAACTGACAGTAGCTTCCGGAACATCAGTGCCTCCGTTGGACTCAAAGGTCACGGTGCTAAACTCAGGAGGTTTTTCAACCCACTTAGCATAAAGAGTCGTATCACCCGTTACGGCATTGGTGAAATCCCATTCGGTATTGAGCTCAGGATCAAGGTACCAACCGCCAAAAACAGAATCGGTTTTTGTGGGAACTTGAGGAGGAGAGACCTGTTGTCCTTTAGCAACTTCAACAGGTCCTGTCACCGTGCCTCCGTTGGACTCAAAGGTCACGGTGCTAAACTCAGGAGGTCTTACAATCCATTTAGCATAAAGAGTCGTATCACCTGTTACCGCATTGGTGAAATCCCATTCGGTATTGAGCTCAGGATCAAGGTACCAGCCGCTAAAAACAGAATCGGTTTTTGTGGGAACTTGAGGAGGAGAGACCTGTTGTCCTTTAGCAACCTCAACAGGTCCTGTCACCGTGCCACCGTTGGACTCAAAGGTGACGGTAAAGAGATCTGGGATGACAGGTTCTTGAACGGTGATCGTAACAGCCTTACTTGTGACAGTTTCAACTGCATTGCTCACAATACAGCGGATCAGGTCATTGTGAAAATCGGCTGAAGTAATCTCAATAGAAAGTGCAGATGTGTTGGCACCCTCAATATCAGTACCGTTTCTTTGCCACCTGTAACTAAGCCCTGTACCCTGAGCAATGATTCTGAAGTTTGCATTTGCACCTACTTCAACCGAAACATCCTCGGGCTGTTCGGTTATAACAAGCGGAAGGATTGGTGCCACCGTATCTCCTGCAGTACCGTCAACTACTTTGACAATTATACTGTCCCGAGCGATATTACCGGAACGATCGTGCGCGGTAATATCAATTCTATACTGACCAGGTATGGTACTCTCAACAGTACCGGATGTATCCACTTCAACTGTACCATCAACCGCATCATACGCATTTATAACCGGCAGTAAAAACAGAGAATCCTTACCAATATGGTACATTCTGGAACCCTCAATAGTTATTACCGGCGGTATACTGTCTTTAATATGAAGTTGAACCGATGAAAATCCGACAGATAATCCTGCACTGTTTCTTGTATAAACACGGTACGATAATGTACGTCCCTGCCTGAAAACCCCTTCTCTTACATCTGAAAAGGTACGTTCTATAGCTTGAGCTAAGCCAATTACACTGTAATCTGTTGAAAGCAGCGCAGACGTATCGGCGACTCCCGCTGATTCGATTCTGCTAAGTATGACAAAATCTTCTCTGTTTGAACCACCACCGACCCATGTGAGCCTTACCATGTTTTGCGAAGATACTGACGCAGACAAACTGGCAGGTGGGATTGGTGTTACTCTGTCCGCTGTTATGGGGATTTTTATACCGGGACGGTCTATTGATGTTCTTTCACTCAGCCCTCTGTAATGAACTGTCCCCGAACGATCCATACCGATGATCCCTACCTGGGCCCTTGCACCTTTTGGTACACCACTAAACACAACTTTTCTGGAATGAAAAGAAGTTCGTTTAGTCAGGGTATCACTGTCAAGTAGCAGTTTTACCTCTACAGTGTCAATACCCTCCGGGTAGTAATCAGGTTTCTCACTCCCGGCCCACGTGATAACCGGTATAATTGAGTAATCCTGGACAGAAAATGGATTGTTATCCGAACAGGAAAACAGTCCGGTTACAAGAGAGGACAGCGTAAATATCAAGGCGATACACTTAATAACTTTCACCATTCCACCTCCACATCCACAATCGTTTCTTCTCCGGAATTATCTTTGGATAAGAACAGTGCCACCGGAACAGCCCCAGCAGCCAATACCCCTCCCGCAATCCACGGCCACCGCTTTTTTCTGATCCTCACATTTTCCTCTATGCCTGCAATCTGCCTTGCCACAGACGGGATCACTTTGGTGAGCACATCATCAATGACTCCTCTGTAATTTTCTGTTATATCTCTCATAACTCTACCGCTTTGAACATCAATCTGACGTATGCTTACAGAGTATGTTCCACCAACTTTTCCGACATGTCCCATGAACATGTATCGCACTGCAAGTAATTGC
>SKJJ01000177.1 GCA_007115975.1 Chitinispirillum sp. | reverse complement strand
ACCGAGTGAAGCGAGCATGGAGGAGAACCGGTGCCGTCTTCGGCAGGCGCCCAAAATCTTATTTTTTTGGGAGGGATGTTGTTATGGCTAACTTTAAGGCAATAAACATTACACCCCTACGTGGCTAAACCTGTGGCGTTCGAGGGAGAGACCCGAATCAATGAAGAATGAGAGACAGAGACCGTTCCCCTCGATACACCAGCATCGCAATCCTAACACTCGTGGACCAGGAAAATTCCGCACCTTCGGCGCTAAAAAAACATCTGCCCCCCTCTGCGTTGTAATCTCACCCCCCCCCTTCCTCTGCTCACCTCAACTGTTGCCACAATTCAGCATATTGTATTTTCACCAAACAATGAAAACAGTTTTATCAAACCCTCTTTTTAAGGATCAGCAAGCTTTGAAATTTTCAATTCTCCGAAGTGGCTCCAGTGGTAACTGTACATTTATAGAGCATCAAAACACCCGGGTTCTGCTCGATGCAGGGCTCTCGAGCAGAAAAAAGATCGTGGAATCACTCCAGGAGATTGGTGTGGAACCGGAATCGATTGATGCGGTTGTGTGCACTCACCTTCACGGTGATCATCTGGGCAGATCCACACTGAGTTTTTGCGGGACGTTCCAAACATCACTCTGGATTCATCACCAAAACGAAATACCCTTCTGTTCCAGGTATCCGGCAAAGTTCAGGGCAAATGTTGATCTGCATACTTTTCTGGATGATTCTTTTTCAATCGGGGGTATCCGTTTTGAACCCTTTGAAGTGGCTCACGATGCAGTTGGTGTAACGCACGGGTTTCGTTTTTACTCAGCGGACGAACCGGACAGAGTCGTGGGGTATGCTGCAGATCTTGGGTCTGCCTGCGAGACGGTTGTTGGTGGATTCCGTGATGTAAGTATTATATGTATAGAGTCGAACCACGATCCGGAACTGCTGTGGAAAAATCCGCTGCGGACAACCGAGCACAAAAAGAGAGTGACCGGGGGACGGGGACACATCTCAAACGTACAATGTGCTGAGGCTATTGTTGCTAGTATGAAAGCATCATCAGTGAAGCTGTCAACTGTTATACTTTGTCATCTCAGTGAGGACCACAACACTCCTGAGCTGGCCAGAACAACAGTGAGAAACATTCTCACCGAGCATGGACTCAGTCCAGAGCTGGTGGTGGCTTCCAGAAATGAGAGGACCGTCTTTTTTGAGTTTCCGGTCTCAGACCTCTGGAGTGTCGGGGAGGTCGTTCACTGAGCAGGTGAAACGTTACTTTGAGCAGCCGGGCACAATTAAAGCATTCAGTTTTATTGCCGGACGTTTTTTTGTCTCCCCGGGATAAAGGCCTGCTTGGTTGTCATCAGTATATATCACTTCTGTGCGATTACATTGTGCAAATAAGCGGTAACCCACGCCAGTGGTGCATTCCAGTTAATCGTAACCTCATTTGTAGAGTATGAGTCGTAATGATCAACATACACTTTTTGTGGTGCAGTGCCGGCGCGAATCTGCTCTTCCACTATCGGATCCTGAAAATTGGAATTGGGGCCTCCGGATATGACTCCGGCCGGGGGGCGGGGCAGGGAGTTGCTATACTGATATGCCCAAAACCGGTGATGTGGATTTCGAAACTGATTGGTGCCGTAACCGGTAACAAAGCTTTTGTTAAGACTGTTTCTTCCCAGCAGGTAGTCCATACTCTGCACCATTCCATCCAGGAACCTTCTCTGCTCGGTGAAGTCGTATGCATAGCCCATAACGATCATCATGTTGAGAACAAATGAGTTGGACCCCCACGGGTAGCCCACTTCTGCTCCGGGTGTAAAGGGCACTCCATAACCCTGCATATCGATATTCTCAAGCCAGAGGGCTGCCGCAGATACCATGTTTTCCCTTGCTCGACTAATCTCAGAATCCGAAAGTCCGTTGGGTACAAGTGCAAGTGAGAGGGTGCCCAAACCCTCCGTGCTCCCCCATGTAAATGCTCCGGTGATCCCTTTGTCTTCACCCTCCTGAAAAATCGATGGCATCTTCAGGTAATGTTTGGAGGAGGTGATAAAATTTCTGTATACCTGTTTTCCTGTGGTGATGTAGAGCTCAGCCGCTGCCCAGTAGAACTCATCACTGACATTTAAGTCCCCATAGGGTCCCCCCCCGATATCGCTTGTCAGAGGTGCATACATTGTGGGGTTTGCTCGTGCAGCACTCCATGCATATTCTGCCGCTTTGAGGCATCGGTCTGAAAAGCCTTTATCGATACTTCTCCAGATTCTTGAAGCCTGTGCAGCAGTTGCCGCCAGGTTTAGTGTTGCCGCTGTGCTCACATTAAAAAGGTAACGGTTCTCGGAATCCTGGTGAGGTAAGGTGCCCATCAACGTCCATTTTTCGCTGTGAATCTTATGGTGAACCATTCCTGCAAGTTTTGGATCCTGCTGCTGCACCTGCATTTTCAGCATAAATTCCATCTGCCACCTTGCTTCATCCAATATATCCGGCACACCATTTCCGCTCTCAGGAATATTCATTGCGCGATCACGGAAAGGAGCCAGATGGCTGGTTGAGTTTGCGACAGCACGTTCATACATGTTCATCAGTGTCCAAACCGATATACCACCGTTAACCACATATTTTCCGTGATCCCCGGCATCATACCACCCTCCCCGCACATCGAGTGTATAGTTTCTTTGACCTGTTGAGGGCCAGGTGGCGACGTTGTTGTCTCCTCTGTTGGGAGAGCGGTTTACATGGCCTGCGGGTCTGGTGAGATTGTCTCTTCCAGCATAGGGCATGGTGATCGCAATGCCGCTTCGGTTGTGGTAAAAGTACTGAACTGCATCAAGCTTCATTTGTTTATAGATATCATCTGCTATAGTAAAGGAGGGGCTCTTAACATTAGCAATCTGCAAAAAGTATCCCGAGCCTTTACCGGAGTAATCCGTAAAGTCAATAATATGCACATAGTCATAGCTGTCTTCATCAAATCCCTTCACTATAGTCATTGCGCTTGCAACCGCCCTGTTGGAACTGTTAACCAGCTTCCATTCCAAAGGTAGTTTAACATTGCAGGCTACTGTTGCACGTTTTACACCAGAGGGAAAATACCCAACCTGATTGACCTTTATTGATGCACCTGAGGCGTCTGTTCCGGATGCATTTCTTGCAATCCATTGTGCATACAGAGTCATGTCTGAGCTAACGGTGCCGGAGCTGAAAAACCATGGCCTGGTGAACTCCGGGTCGCTAAACCAGCTGTTAAAGATAAACTGCTCACCTCTAACGGGGTTCGATGGCTGTTGTAGGTTTTGACCGTAGTGTACTGTTTGGGATTGGACCTGACTGCCTCCGCTGGAGTTGAATGTAACCGTAAACAGAGGGGTGTCAAGAACTACAGTGATCTCGTTGTCGGTGTAGCTCTCAAGAGGATGTGCCTGGGCTGCATATCCCGGAGCTGCAATTATGAGTGTGTCAACTGCATCCTGTGCTGCAAAGGACTCGAATGCATTGGTTGTGTTTGACAGGTTGGATTGCTGTGTGCTGTATTTTCCACCCGTAAGGGTACTGTTTGGACTTAAACAGAGGTGTCTGAAAACCGTACTGCGCCCGTCATGACGAACCTTTACAATGTAGGTGCCTGCACCAAGACTTTCCATCGGAAGTGCAAATCGGTAGGTTCCCGGAGCGAGCTCGCCTCCATCAAAGCTATACACCTGCCTGCCTGAAACATTGTAAACACCAATGCTCAAGGGTGATTTACTTGAGAGCCTGACATTCACTGCAGAACCATTAAATACAACCGATGGCGAGTAGTTGAGAAATCCTGTTCTGCTCGACAATGATTCCCTGATAGTAAAGGCACCCTTGGTATCCGTTTCTGTTATCAGGTCGGCCCCTATGAGATGAACGTGAGCACCAGAAACAGGTGCCCCCGATTTCTCCAGAACTGTTCCCGAAAGTTCAATGACTTGTGCCATGGCGGGAGCAGAGAGTAGGATAGAGTATAACAGTGCGCACACAAGTTTGGTTTGGCAACTTCTTATAAACATAACTTTACACCTCTATAAACAGTATTGGTCTGGGCAGAATAGACTATACTTCAGGGTTACTGGATAGTTAAGTAAAAATCAGAGATAATATAATAGGAGAAGTTGTTCCGTGGTTATAAAAAACGATCCTGAAGTATATATTCCGACACGCGATCCCGAGGGCTGAATCGGAATTTTCTTTGAAAAAAAGCCCCTTGTCGGTGATTGAAGTGGGGTAGGGAGGCGCTTGGGTGTTCCCCCTCCAGGGCCGTATCGGGATCGTCTTTTAAAAAAACTCTTTCTTTAACAATTCCCACTCCCGTGCAATACCATCTTGGTCATTTGAGAATCGGGTTACTCGCTGCGCCTTGGATTTGGCCTCTTCTGTACCGTTGGCCATGGCAATGCCGATTCCCGCCTGTTCAAGCATGGGGATGTCATTCTCTCCGTCACCAAAAGCGACTATTTCATCGAGGGAAAAGCCGTAGGCGTGGACCAGCCTTTGGAGGGCATCACCTTTATTGGCCTGGGGGTTGAGGAATTCAAGGTAGTGTTTCCATGTTCTGCAGATATAGACATCCTTCTCGTTCCACTGATTTCTGAATTGCTCCTCCAGACGGTCAAGGATATCTTTCTCCCCGATGAAACTGATCTTCAGTGGAGTGACGGTGTCAAGCTGCTGTATGCTGTCGAAAAAAATGTATGGTGTTTTGGTCTGTTTATGGTAAAGGTCGGTCCAGCAGCGGCAATTTTCCTCTTTAACGGTATACAGGGTGTCCTCTGAGTAGACATTCAAAGCAAAAGGTTGATTTGCGGAGAACTGTATCAGGTGGTCGCTATAGAGTTTGTCGAGCGTAGAGCGGTAGATACAGCGGTTGCCGTGATCCTCACCCATACAGACAACTGCGCCGTTGAGTGAGAGTACCGCGATATTTTTCTGCAGCATTGGCAGAAACTGTTTCATACTGCTGGATATTCTGCCTGATGCCAGGGTGACAACCGCTCCGCAGTCACTGATCTCTTTAAGTGCCTTCACTGTAGAGGGGGTAATCGTTTTATGGTCATTCAGAAGCGTTCCGTCAAGGTCAAATACAAACATTTTTGGGGTCATACAGTAAAACTCTCTTTTAAAAGCCGGTCGCCAAGGATGTCGGGTCATTGATGACGTTTTTGTTTTGTGGACAATAAAATATAAACGATACGATCACTGCATTACAACTCCCCAAAACTGCGAGGTCTGGTTTTTGCGCCGTTGTTGTAATCGAAATCTAAAAACATACCACACAAAAGGGTGTTGTTGCAGGTCTCGCTGATATTTCAGGGTTATTCCGCCTCTTTATCAATTGCACATGTTTTGAGTGGCAACAGATGGCTCAAGTGAGGATCCGTGGTTGCAGCACAGATGGCGACAGCGCCAAGGAGAACGACAAGGGCCGCGACAACGATGAGGACAGGGTCTGGATCCTGATTTATATTGTTACAGTCCTGAGAAGAGGGTGAAAGAAATGGTTATTACTGCTGAGAATATATGGAAACACTACGGGGGGCATGCTGCCGTGTGCGGATTGCATTTTTCGGTTCCCCATGGCGTCTGTTTTGGGCTTCTGGGGCCCAATGGGGCGGGTAAGAGTACCATGATGAAGATGGTTTTCGGGGTAAGCCGAAGAGATGAATCCATCGCCGGTTCCCTCTCTGTTTTTGGTCTTGACCCCAACAGCGATTCCTTATCAATCAAATTCAGATCAGGAGTAGTTCCACAGGAGAACAATCTCGATGAGGAGCTTGATGTGGAGCAGAATCTCAAGATTTACGCACGGTTCTATGATATCCCCCCTGCGGTTGCTAAAAAGCGAATAGATGAGCTGCTTGCATTTATGGAGCTGGGAGACAAGAGAGATGCTGCGATAAAGCATCTTTCGGGGGGGATGAAGAGGCGGCTTGTTATTGCCAGGGCTCTGATCAACAACCCTGCTCTTTTGATTCTCGATGAGCCGACAACCGGGCTGGATCCTCAGGTGCGCCAGAGTATCTGGGAGAAGCTCAGAGCGCTCAAACGAAAGGGGATGACAATTCTGCTCACAACACACTACATGGAGGAAGCATTTCAGATCTGTGATTCTGTTTTGATAATGAATAAGGGGGCCAAAATCGTGGAAGGTAACCCCAGGAGGCTCGTTCGGGAACAGATTGAGCACTATGTGATGGAGCTTTATACAAAAGATAGTTTTTCGCAGCTTGCCGGACTTCTGCCAAAGGACCGGTGCAGAGTTGACAGCTCAACAGAGGTGATTCGGGTTTACAGCGATAATTATGAACTGCTGCATCAGTTGAGCAGAAATCTGGCTCCCGGAGACCTCTTTTTGCGGCAGTCCAACCTCGAAGATCTCTTTTTGAAGAGTACTGGGAGCAGTATAAATGCACAGCAGTGACCGTATCGCTTATCCCCCTGTAGTGAAAAGAATTCTGAGTGTCTGGTTCAGGCATTTCAGAGTGTACACAAGAAATATCTATAGCAATGGGTTGCCGCCCTTTCTTGAGCCGCTTATTTTTCTGGTGGGTATTGGTGTCGGTATGGGGCGCTATGTCGGTGAGCTCAATGGGATATCCTATCTGGCGTTTCTGGCAACGGGTCTTCCTCTCACAGCAGCAATGTACACCTCGGCATTTGAGTGCTCTTATGGAACATTTATCCGTCTTGAGTTTGAGCGGATTTACGATGGGATGCTTGCCGCATCGATCTCTGTTGAGGATATTGTCATTGGTGAGATTCTCTGGGCCGGATCGAAGGGCTTTTTCTTCTCCTTTGCCGTGATACTTATAATCTCCCTTTTTGGTCTGGTGCCGCTCAGTGCTGTTATTATTACCCCCTTTATCGGTTTTCTTACCGGGCTGTTGTTTGCTTCGCTCTCTCTTCTCATCACCACGTTCGTTAAAAATATCAACCATTTCAATTTCTACTTCACCGGTTTTCTCTCTCCGATGTTTTTCTTTTCCGGGGTGGTGTTTCCTTTGGAAAACCTTCCCCTTGCAGTGCAGTATTTTGCCGAGCTGCTACCGCTGACCCATTCGGTGAGAATGGTTCGTCAGGTGGCTTTCTCCCAGATCACCCCTGTTTTTTTATGGGATCTTCTCTTTATGCTCGTCTGTGTTTTTATAGGGGTATTTGTGGCTTCTGCACGGCTAAAACGGCGACTGATAGATTAATGGTTGATTTTTTCTTAAACACCGGTGCATAATAGTGTGGAGTCCTGGAATTTTGTATGTGGGCAGACGAAAGTTGTTGGATTCAGTGCAGTTCCAAGCTATATTTGTACGAATCCATCCGCAGCTTTTCTGCGATTTTTTTTCCCAAAACACCGGAAATCTTGTGAGCAGACAAATCCTTCCTATTGCTGAAGAGGGCAGCCTTTCTTTGTATCTCAAAGAGATCGGCAACCTTCAACCCCTCAGCTCTGAAAAAGAGGCCGAAGTGGCAGCCAAGATCAAAAAGGGCGATAAAAAAGCCCTCGATATTCTGGTTAAAGCCAATTTACGGTTCGTTGTCAGTGTCGCCAGAAATTACCAAAATCAGGGACTGAGTCTCAGTGATTTGATAAATGAAGGTAACATGGGGCTGGTGCGGGCTGCACGACGGTTCGATGAAAAGAAGAATTTTCGTTTTATCAGCTATGCCGTATGGTGGATACGACAGGCTATTTTACAATCCCTTGCCGAGCAGTCAAGAATAATGCGCCTGCCTCTTAACAGAGCAGGAGCCATACACAAAATCAGCAAAACACAGATTGAACTCGAGCAACGGTACAACAGAATCCCTGATATAACAGAGATCGCCAATGAACTCTCAATCAGCGAAAATTCGGTACGAGAGACTATCTCTATTGCAAACAGTCACATCTCTCTGGATGCTCCGGTCAGGGACAATGACGGCTCCACTCTCCTTGACCTACTGGGACAGGATCAGCAGGGGCTTGGTCCTGAGGAAAATATCCAGACCATGTCTATGAACGATGAGATCAAGAGAATGCTTGAGACCCTTACTGAAAGGGAACGGGAGATTATCAAGCTCTACTTTGGTATCGATAATGAGTCTGCGTTTACCCTGGATGAGATAGGGCGCAGATTCGACATCACGCGTGAGCGTGTGCGGCAGATTAAGTCCAAGGCCTTAAGCCGCCTGAAAACTTCTCCATCCGTGCAGATGCTCAAATCAATGGGGTAGCCATATGAGTAAAGTACTAACCGCTGTTTTTTTTGCTTTAATCGTTTTCTGCGGATGCGCCGGGCGCTCAGCCTACATAAATGTTGCGGATATGCCCGATACTTTTCAGTGTCAGTATATGCAGGAAATTTGTCAGCAAGCGGCTGAGTTTGAAAGCAGTTACCTCGATATGACCCCCGAAGAGCAGGAAGATGCAAAAGGGGTGTTCGATGCATACAAAAGCCAGTGTCATTTTGCGATTGAGGAGTGTAAGAGGAGCGCCAGGTAGGGAGTGACCTCATGGTTGTTCACCTTTTTCATCGCTGTCGCGGAGGCCTCGGAATCGATTATCCGCCAAAATGCCACTTCTCGACAGCTATCCAAACGTAACTGCAGTCATATGTACCCCCCCCTGTAAAGCTTGCTTTGTAAAAAGGAATCCCTCTGTTAACATATGCGCCCAATTTTTCCAAATCAGCATTTTTTTTGAAACGCTTACGATCATTTCAGATGGATGTACTTCCCTGCTATTGAAAAAAAATGTAACCAGAAAAGGGTACGTATTGTACTATTAAATGGGGTTGTGGGATATCCCTGTGCAGAGGGCCGTGGCACTATGGTGTCCAATTGTACGGTAGCAGTGGTTCTCGGATGGATTTTTAAAAGTGAAGAGGTGTTTCGGGTGAGTCTGTTTGATAACTTTGTCAATATTCAGGAAAAGGATATTCAAGAGCGTCACTACCAGATAGCCAAGGTAGGACTACTGGTTTCCCTTCTTCTGCATCTGGTGTTCCTTGTTTCCTTCTCTCTTTTGCAGGTTACGTTGCTTGCATGGTTTAATGTTCTGAGCGTTGTGGTCTTAGGCGCAGCTATTTATTATAACGGCAAAAGAGAGTTTTACATGGCGTATACTTTCGCCTATGTGGAAGTGCTGTCTCATCAGGTCCTTGCCACAGTACTTTTGGGTTGGGAATCGGGGTTTCATTTTTACATCTCCTTTTGCATCGTGGGGCCGCTTTTAATGGCGAAGGGTTACCGGATCTGGAAAGGGATTACCCTTGGAGGTGCTTTTGCAGCCTATCTGCTGCTGTTTTTCTATTCCAGGATGTTTGGACCCCTTGTTTCCCTCAATTCTGTTATACTATCCCTTTTTGGTACACTAAATATCATTGGATTTATCCTCCTTTTGATTATTGTAATCTATCTTTTCCACGAAACGGTGTATCGTTATGAATTAGCAATTGACAATGAAAGAAAGCACGCAACATCACTGCTCGGGAACATATTTCCAAAATCAATCTCCCAGCGACTCGAACATGAGAAATCAATTGCAGACGGATTTTCGGATGCTTCGGTTCTTTTTGCCGACATCGTGGGCTTCACCCGTTTTTGTGATACTGTTTCACCTGAGCGGCTGGTTTCAATACTGGATAATCTTTTTGAACGTTTTGATCGTTTGACCGATAGGTACGAGTGTGAAAAAATCAAAACAATCGGTGATTCCTATATGGTGGTGTGCGGAATACCGGAGGTAAATAACGCTCATGCGCAAAAAATTATTCAATTTGGCCTGGGGATGATCAATGAGCTTGCAGAGTTTAACCGGGAGCAGAATCTGGAGTTTTTACTCCGCATAGGTGTCAATTCCGGTCCTGTTGTTGCAGGGGTAATCGGTACAAAAAAGTTCAGCTATGATCTCTGGGGGGCTACTGTAAATATGGCATCACGAATGGAATCAACAGGAGTCGCCAATAAAATTCAGGTAACGGGCTCAACACGGGACGCAGCCAATGGTTTTTTTAACTTTCACCCGAGAGGGTCTGTTTTTATCAAAGGTCTCGGTGAAACAGAGACCTTTTTGGTGGAGCCACTCTGAGTGTAGGGTTGTGAACCCCTGAATCTTGATAAAATAGGGACGCCTGCAACAACTACGATTATCAGTTACGGCACTGATTCAGCCCCATAAGGAACGTCCTATATAGAGCCCAAAGCCACCACAATAACATCTCTTCTCGTTTCTTTGGACACCAAATGCATTCGCTGGAATATACAGGGTCACAAACAGTATCCGAGTGTATGCGGAGACTGCACTGGAGGGCAAGTGAGCAATTGTCACTCCTGGCATGATCCGTTGGAAAATGAAATTGTAATATAGATAATCATGGGCAGGATCAGCACCGTTATAGCGCAGGCAGTGCTGTCATTGAAACTGCGCTATTGCCCGTTTTAGTCTCACCTCTTTAAATATATCATCCCGTTTAACAGGGCCACAAAATTCGCCATTGGTACTACGTACAATGTCGTATCTTTTCTGTAACAAGGGGATGGATAATCTATCGGGGTCTAAATAAGGGGCCGTAAAGAACAGCAGCCGCTGGGGCCTGCTTAGTTGGCATACTAATGGCTGAATCTACAATTATGGTTGCTTCAATTGCCGTGATTATCTTCTCGTTTGTTTTAGGTATGCTGCTGCCGTCCGGCTACGGAAATGCACTAATTTATTTTATTGCTCTTTTGATACTGCCGGCCCGGAGTCCTTCTGCACATTTTTAACTGGTTGCAACAGTAAGTTCAATTGCTATACTCCTGAGTACATTCATTCCGGAAGGTACATTTCCTCTCGTTAATGTTCTTGTCGTAAGGGGTGCATCAGTTATACTGTTTTGGGTTCCTGCTCTTTCTTTAGTAAAGCGTTCGGCCCTCCTGAGCAACCTGGCAGAAAAAAATGAGACACTGGCGCAATTACGGGCGGATGCCGAACGCGAAACGATCAGTATTGAATCGATTCATGACCAGATGAATGATGGTCTGCTGATCGCCACTGCAGACGGAAAACTAACCTATATCAACAAGGCAATCAGAGAGATGCTCCACGTTTCTCAGGAGCCAGCTTTGCCATCAACAGTTGAGCAGATGGATTCACTGGAAGAGGTGTACGATATGAATGGACAGCGGGTTTTATACCAAGACTGGCCCATGTTTTTAGCACTCCGGCAGCAGCCGGTCTCAAATATGGAACTTAAGGTGGTACAAAAAACAGATCAAAAGAGCTTTACGGGCAGTTTTAACGGAACCCCGATTTTCGATAAAAAAGGCACTTTTATCAATGCGGTACTTACGTGCAGAGATATCACAGAAAAAAAACTGACAGAAGACCGACTACGCACCCTGGCACAAGTTCTGGAGCAGGTACAGGATGCCGTAGTGCTGATCGACAACGATAACAGAATAAGATACATGAATCATTCTGCATATCATTATTACGATATTGATCCGGCAGAACCTGTCCTGGGGAGCCCTTTGGGAACATTTTCCAGCTTCGAGTGGCAGAGCCCTGAGCAATTGGAGGAATATGCGAATGCAATAAAGGATACAGGGGTTTGGAAGGGTGAAAAGACTCATAGCACATACACGGTCCGGAAATTCTGGGGTGAATCGGTGATATCAGAAATTAAAGATGGTCATGGAAACATATCAGGAGTTGCCGCAGTTATACGCGATATTTCTGAACGCAAGAGTGCTGAGCGTTCATTGCGGGAGTATGCTGATGGTCTGAATTTTCTCTCGTCAACTGCACTAAAAATGCTCCAGACCCTTGAGCTTGCAGAACTTTATAAATACATTGCAGAAAAAATCTACTCTCTGGCCGATGGCGCCATTGTCATTATCAGCGAATTTGATGAACATAAGGCGTAGCATCGCTGAACTGTCCGGTCTGTTCATCAGTTATGGTGGTAAGAACTGCAAAAAAAGGTAAGAAACCCTGTGCTGGGCGACCTAAACCCTTTGGGTCAAGGAATGGGTGCCTTGGGTCAACAACAGTATCTATGCATACATCTCCAGTATCCGGTATATCTGCGAAGCTGCAAAGTATGGTGCATTAATCAGAGTGTATGGTTTACCTGAGATCGTCCGGACCTCTTCAACACTGTAATTACATTTTCCGAATCTTACTGCTATGTT
>SKJJ01000058.1 GCA_007115975.1 Chitinispirillum sp. | reverse complement strand
TGTACGCTTCCTCCTCGACTTCAACGTACAGATCGTGAACCGTGACAATTATATTGGAATATTCGAGTCTGGTGTTACCGGTAGTTCGCCCTTCGCGGGTGGTACGCCATCTTATCTGAGACTGAACAGAGGAGAAAAAAATCAGACAGATCATTACGATTAATTTCTTCATAAATTTTTCTTATCGTGTGTATTGGGGTATTGGTATATATAATCTATCAATTCTATATGTATAAGTGTTAGTAATGGCAACCAGCTTGCAAAGAGTACCGTTTTTTTTTATTATAAAAGGTTGGCTTGATTTTGATAGTATCTATCTTTTAACAAAAACAAACAGCAAGGATCTGACTTATGCCAAAAAAAACAATGCTCCTCACCGGCAGCACCCGAAACAACAGAAAAACCCCCAGAGCCGCAAAACTTGTCCACAATCATCTCAAAAAGAGGGAGTCCGTTGAGATAAACGTGGTGGATCTTGCCGACCTCAATATCCCTTTTATGGCAGAGCGGCTGAAATTCCTCACTAACCCCCATCCCGACATCGTTAAGCTGGCAAATATCATTGTCGAATCGGATCCGCTTATAATCGTTTCACCCGAGTACAACGGCTCGATTCCCGGTGTGCTTAAAAATGCACTGGATCACTACATCGATGAATACGAGGGTAAAACAGTGGGAGTTGTTTCAGTCTCAAAGGGTCCAAGAGGTGGTGATTACTGTTTTTCAACTTTGAAGGAATTTTTCAGAAGGCTGGATGCAAAGAGAACGGTACACCTGAAGATAAACAAGATTCAGGATACCGTTTCGGAAGATGGTGAGGATTTGGGTGGTTATGGGGAGAGGGTTGAACAGTTTATTGATGAGATCTTTTCGCAGTATTTATAGTACCAATAATTATGAGTAAGATTTTGGGTCCCGAAGTGAATTCGGGACCGCAGACAGTTCGACTTCGCTCACTGTAAACTTACCGGTTCTACCACGTCTGGTACTTCCAGGGGTCGTCCTACGGGCTTCCCGATGGAAATCGGGACTCGGTACCTCGTTTATAGCGCTGCGAAGACAGTTCGACAAGCTCACTGCAAGCTCTCTTCGCTTCTTGGAGGGCACTGGACAATCGGAATTGTCCACCCTCCGTCCCCCCCTGGCGCGTTTTTACCCGGGCATTTTTCGTGGACACCACATTTAGTTATCTCCGGAAATTAAATGCCGGAATGGTCAGGCTGTGCTCTTCCGTATATCTGGGACTGTTCCCTTATTTTCTCAAGGTTGATCGATGCAACCTGCTCTGCTGTCGCACGCCATCTCCAGTTGCCCTGAAGAGTGGCAGGGTTATTCATCCTTGCGTTTTCAGAGAGCCCCAGTAGATCCTGAAGAGGAGTGATGGCTATGTCGGCCACCGATGCCTGGGCAAGCCTGATTAGGTGTTCCACAACTGTATCTTTTGTCATGGGGATTCCCACATAACGCTGAATTCTCTTTAAACCCGCTTCGTCAAGTTCATTGTCGACCCACGCCTGAGTTGCATTGTTGTCATGGGTGCCGGTGTAAACAAGGCTGTTTCTTGGATAGTTATGCGGCAGATAGGGATTGGAGGAGTTGTCTTCTGAGAACGCAAACTGAAGAATTTTCATTCCCGGAAATCCGTAATCATCCATCACCTCATACACATCGGGAGTTATAATTCCAAGATCTTCTGCAATAACAGAAAAAGGTTTAAAGCGCTTGGTCAGTGTATCAAGGAAATCGTGTACCGGCACATTCATCCACTTACCGTTAATGGCTGTTTCTTCCCCCGCAGGAATCTCCCAATACTGCACAAGACCTCTGAAGTGATCGATTCTGACAATGTCAAACCGCTCGAACATTGCAGTCATTCTGTCTATCCACCACTTATACCCGCTTGCCTGCAGGTTGCTCCAGTCATATACCGGGTTGTTCCACAGCTGGCCGGTGGCACTGAAATAATCCGGCGGCACACCGGAGACAGCGACAGGATTGCCGAATTCATCGAGTTTGAAAAGATCTCTGTTCTCCCACACATCAGAGCTTTCGTGACTAACATAAATAGGTATGTCACCGATGATCGATATTCCCAATTCGTTACAGTGTTTTTTTAGAGCATTCCATTGGGTGAAAACAAGGTATTGAAAGAATTTCTCCCGTTCGACTTCTTCGTGATGATCTCTGAGCAGTTTTTCCAGATCTTCCTTTTGGCGGTCCCTTAGACCTGTGGGCCATTTTGTCCACTCATAGGTTCCCTCCAGTGCGCCTGCAATCATAAACAGAGCATAACAATCTAGCCAGTGCGCCTGGTTTTTGCAAAAAATAGCAAAGCCCTTGTCTGAGCTGTTGCGGTCTTTCCATGTTGTGTATGCCTTATTGAGAATAGCGAGTTTGTATGGTCTGACCGTATCAAAGTCTATTCTTGTCTCATCGGATTGGGGGAGTGGTTTTGCGTCCTCCTGATCAAGAAGCCCTTCTTTTACAAGCTGTTCAAGATTTATCAAAAGAGGGTTTCCTGCAAAAGCGGAGCTGCTGAAATAGGGCGACTCTCCGTTATCGGGGTTGCCGGGATTTAAGGGCAGCACCTGCCAGTACTTCTGAGCTGCTCGGTGGAGTGAATCTGCAAACTGGTATGCTGCTGGCCCCATATCTCCTATGCCGTGAGAAGATGGAAGTGATGTGATGTGCATCAGTATTCCGCTGCCTCGATTGTACATTAGTGTGCTCCTTATGGTTTTATCCTGCAGTGTTAGTGCCATTTTTTATTCTGTTTAGTGTACTGACCACCGAACGGATAGAGACCGTGACATCATCACCGGATGACTTTAATGCCCTGTTGAGATCGGTAAAGGATTGTTCAAGCAGATAGAGTTTCAACAACCGGTTGATCTGCTGCTTATCCGAGGGTAGCAATGATTTGTCGGAGATGTTTTTTACATAAGAATCAAGGAAAACATCCACCACATTATCCACCCACCGTTGAGCCCAGTGGTACATATCCTCCTGTGTCACCGGAATCATCTTTTTGGAATTGTAAAGTGCCGTCAAAACAACGGAATGGAATGAATTGATAATACCGGCGATATCTTTTAATGGTGAACGTTTCAGCCTGTTTTCACTGAGCGATGATCCAGACTGTAGGCCGAAATCTTTTATTACAAAGTCATTTCCAACTGCAAGAAGGTGTTCGAGCCGTAAATCGCCATGAATTCTTGTTTTACTGGAAGAGGGTTTCATTGTAAGAAGGATCTCAAAAATGCCCAGAATCTCTTTTTCGTTTTCGATAATGGTTTTTGCTTGTGCCAGTAGCTCTTCGGGCAGCTCTTTTAACTTTCTTTGGAGTTGGGATATAATCTTTCGGGTGTTGGTGCGCATAGATTGATACAGGGACCGTTGATAGAGAGTCGTAAACGGCTCAGGTGCATACTCAGGGTGAGTTGGTTCAGACGCAAGTGCACAGTGAAACTGGGCTGTTCTTGTACCAATGTGACGAACTTTTTCGGTGAAAGTACCGATGATGTTGTTCATAAAATCCGGCACGCTATTCTCCTCAAGCGAACTGTTTTCTGGGTCACTTTGTGCAGTCACCTCCAGTTCTCCGGATATAACGGATTCGAGATAGTTTACTGCAGCATCAAGGGTGACTTCCCATGCAGTTCCTGTATTGTTTACATATCTGCTCAGGGTACCAACAGTTATGCAGTGTTTACTGTCGCGATATTCCACCGCCCCAAGAAATTGAGGTGTTGGTGAGATTACACTATTTTGGTCGGAAAGGAATCGCCCGATTTCAACATCAGCCCGGATCCCCTCCTCCAGCTGGCGGTGGAGTGTGAAGTGCAGGGTGTCGTCATAGTTGTAAGCGGAGCTGTAGCGTTCTGTTTTGATTGTAAAGATGTTGTTGAAACCTTTTGAGGCGGATTTAACGTTTTTCTCTCCGGACCAGTAACCGGTGACGGAACCTTTTTTTCCCTGTAATCGTCTGGGACCGGTTATCATCTTCATGAACACGCTGTGGAGATCGGGATGAAATGAACAGTCGTAAATGTAGCAGCTGTTTTCTCCTGCAGTTTTAGCAAGTATGAGTGCAGTCTCTCCATCTAGAAGGGCACTAGCCGATTCTACCGGGCATAGAGCGAGGGGAAGGAGAATCATGTTACTTACCCCACGGGGATATTTTACCGTTATAAACAGCAGAAGGATTTTGTCTTTATTGATATCAGTAACAATATGTTCACTGATTTTTGCCTCAAGAATGGGCAGTGCTTTACAGCCTGCGGTTTTCCTGGTTTGAAGATATTTCGGCAGTAGTTGCTTTTCGATATAATTTGAGTGAGAACCCCAGAATTCATCAGTCCAGTTTTTCCCTACAGTCAGCTCCGGAACGGTATACTCATTTTCGAGGTGTTCGTAGTTTTTCTCCTTCTCCAGCACAAGCCAGAAGTAATCATGAAATCCCATAGTGATTACGTAGTGGGAATCGCCGATTCTTGGGAACGGGTTGTCGCTGAAGATATCTTTGGGAATCATGCCGGCATATTCGCTGAGATCGAGGGTGACGACCTGAGAAAATCTTGACAGGTTTACTATCACCAGAATGTGCTCATCTTCATGCTTTCTCACGAACGTGAGGACATTGGCGTTGTCTGATTTGATGAAATCAATTTCACCACGGGCAAAAGCCCTGAATTTTCTTCTCATTGCTATCACCCTGCGCATCCACCAAAGAAGTGAGCTTGTGTTGAGTTCCTGGGTCTCGACATTAAGGGCCTCGTAGTGGTATTCCGGATCGATGATAACCGGTAGGTAGAGTCTCTGGGGGTTTGAGAGGGAAAAGCCTGCATTTCTGTCTGCGTTCCACTGCATCGGAGTACGTACTCCGTTTCGGTCACCAAGATAGTGATTGTCCCCCATGCCGATCTCATCGCCATAATAAATGATCGGTGTGCCCGGTAACGAGAAGAGCAGAATGTTCATTATTTCGATTCGCCGTCTGCTGTTTCTCAGAAGTGGAGCAAGGCGGCGTCTGATGCCAAGATTGATTCTGGCCTTGGGGTCGTGGGCATAGCATCGATACATATAGTCACGCTCCTCATCGGTGACCATCTCAAGAGTAAGCTCATCATGGTTGCGAAGAAATATGGCCCACTGACAGTTCTGCGGAATTGGCTTGGTTTGCTCAAGAATGTCAACCAGTGGAAACCAGTCCTCCATCTGAAGAGCCATAAACATCCGTGGCATTATTGGGAAGTGAAAGGCCATGTGGCAGATATCTCCCTCACCCATGTACTTGGCAGCATCCTCGGGCCACTGATTTGCTTCAGCCAAAAGCATCCGATCCTTGTACCGGCTGTCGATATGGCTTCGTATCTTCTGTAAAAACTGAAATGTCTCCGGAAGATTTTCGCAGTTGGTCCCCTCTCTTTCATACAGATAAGGTACTGCATCAAGACGCATACCATCCACTCCCATATCGAACCAATAATCTATGACTTTGAGCATCTCCTCGTGGACCAGGGGATTATCATAATTGAGATCCGGCTGGTGAGAGTAGAAACGGTGCCAGTAGTAGGACTTGGCCTTGTGGTCCCAGCTCCAGTTTGAATGCTCAAAATCCTGGAAGATTATTCGTGCATCATTGTACCTGTCGGGGGTCTCATTCCATACGTAAAAATCCCGCCACGGAGTTCCCGGCTCAGCAGAACGGGATTTCTGAAACCAGATGTGCTGATCGGAGGTGTGGTTGAGAACCAGCTCTGTTATGACCCTCAAACCCCGTTTGTGTGCCTCTTTTAGGAAATACCTGAAATCTTTCATCGTCCCGTAGGAGGGGTGGATGTTCATGTAATCGCTTATGTCGTAGCCATCATCGCGCTGAGGTGATGGATAGAAGGGAAGAACCCAGATCGCGGTTATACCCAAACTCTCAAGGTAATCAAGTTTGCTGCTCAGGCCGGTAAAATCACCTATCCCATCGGCATTACTGTCCATAAATGCCTTGATGTGGAGTTGGTAGATAATAGCATCTTTGTACCATTGCGGGTCATTCAATATAAGAGGGGTGCTTTTGGGTGCCATCCGGAAAACTCCTGTCAAAGTAAACTGTACACTTGTTGGCTAAATCGTTTTTGAGTATCGAAACTGGGTGAGATCTCTGAATAGTGCTGTGAGAAAATCTGTATGAGTCTATCCTATTAAATATAAAAAAAGCAGCTCGTTTATTCTATAAGGTTTAAGATTTGCTCGAAAATCCGTGCAGATAACAGTAGTATAGTTCATGGTGTTTCCTGAAAGATATCGTCTTTTTTAAGTGCAAATAATATAATCTGGTAAAGAGAAATAGAAAAACAGACCAGAAGGGGGGGGGGATGCAGCAGGAACACAATAGTATCCGGCTTGGGATCAGCCGATGTCTGCTTGGAGAGAAGGTGCGTTATGATGGAAACCATAAGCTCGACCGGTATCTGGTGGGAACTTTGGGGAAATTTGTCCAATGGGTTGGTGTATGCCCTGAAGTGGAGAGCGGGCTTGGTGTTCCAAGAGAGCCCATGCGTCTTGTGGAGAAGGGTGGTAAAGTGTCACTGGTTACCATTAACAGTGCAAAAGATCATACTGATACGCTTGTAAGCTGGTCAAAGAATTCTGTTAAAGAGCTTAGGAAATTGAATCTGGCCGGATTCATCTTTAAATGCAAATCTCCAAGTTCAGCCCTCAGGGATGCTAAAATTTATGGCGAAAATGGCTACGTTCAAGGCAAAGGTCCCGGATTATTCGCTAAAGAGTTCATAGAACGCAACAGCTGGATACCTGCAGAGGACGATGGTCGTCTTCACGACCCGGCTATTCGAGAAAACTTCATTGAACGGGTGTTTGTCTATGCCCGCTGGTGTGAGCTTATAAAGTCAAAACTTTCAATCGATACTCTTATTAACTGGCATGCCGACCATAAACTGCAACTAATGGCCCATAGCCCCTCAAAAACCACCGCACTGGGGAACATGCTGGGCACTCACGATAAAAGAGTAAAGCGCCTTTACTATTGCTATTTTTTCTCAATGATGCAGATTCTTAAAGAAACCGCAACGGTGAAAAAAAATGTTAATGCATTGCAGCACATTGCCGGATATTTCAAATCAGACCTTTCAAAGCAAGAGAAACAGGAGATCGTTGAGGTGATTGAAAACTATCACCAGTCACAGGTTCCCCTCATTGTACCGATAACCCTTTTAAATCACTTTGTGCGAAAATATGATAAGAGCTACCTTCTGCGCCAGGTGTACCTAAATCCGCACCCATTGGAATTAAAGCTAAGAACATATATCTGATTTTAAATTTTTTGTGCCGTGGGGGGGGAGAATAAATTGCAGTAGGGGCGCGGAGGTTAAATCTCCCCACTCTCCTCTCAACCGCCACATTTGTCACCATAAATCCCCGAAAGTTAATTTACAATAGGGGTATCAAAAGGGAGTTTCGCGGGAGGGGGTGCAACCAGCCCAAAAGAATAACTTGCGGACACCTTTTTTTTTACTCCCGCCTATGATATTTCCTGAAATAATTTACAAAAACCTCCCCGTAAGGTACAATTATTATACAGGTGGTTGTCGTTTTAAAAAGACCGTTTAAAGAGTGGAATCGGCTTTGTTCTTAGACAAGGGATGATCAACGTTGAAAACCGACTTGATTTTACACAGTCCTACTATTGGTTATGTCTGCCACAGGATTATTCTTGATGATGCAGGTAAACCATATGATTATGAGTTCCTTGAGGCGAATCCGGTATTTGAAAAACTTACCGGACTTAAGGGTGATGGTATTATTGGTAAAACCGTTCGGGAAGTTATCACTGGTAGTAAAAGGGCCGACTTTGATTGGATGGTAATTTATGGAAAAGTTGCTCTTGACGGTGGTAATGAATCCTTTGAGCAGTATTCAAAACCGCTGGGACGTTGGTATCAGGTGAATGCCTATTCACCCCGGGAACACTATTTTGTCACAGTCTTTACGGATATTACAGCCGAAAAAATAATTCGTGAAGCGGTTTCTGAATTTATCAACATGAATGCGGCAACTGTTGATTATGCCGCTATTGCAGATAAAGCCAGAAAAATAGCCGGAGCCAAATATGCGGTATTAAATAAATTTGATGAAAATGGTAAAGACTTTACCACAAAAGCATTTTCCGGAGTGAATTATCATATTGAGAAAGCAGCGTCGCTTCTGGGGGTTGAAATAGTTGGTAATAAATGGAAATATGATCTCTTTCGTCAGGAAAAAATCAGTAAAAACAAAACTACCGTTTTTAATCAACTGAGTGATCTGGCCGGAAAGGTTGTTTCAAAAAACGCACTGAATATTCTCTGTAAAACCTTTGGTCTTGGAAAAACAGCTATTGTAAAAGTGACAAAAGATGGAGTAATGCTTGCGGATTTTACTCTGATTTTCACTCAGGGCAGTGAATTGCAAAATCGTGAGATTTTGGAAACATATGCAGATCTGACCGGGATGTTACTTTCACGTATAGACGAAGAAAACGCTTTGAAAATTGCCAGGGAAGAGTTGCAGATAATATTAGATAATATGATTGATATGGTTGCCAAAACTGATATGAATAGCAATTTTAAATTTGTTGGTGCTTCACATAAAACACTTGGATATGGGGTTGATTACCTGAAAAACAGAAATGTTATGGAGTTTGTTCACCCCGATGATCTGCTGATGGTAAGTGAAAAAATAGACCATCTTATTAAGGGTACAATCGCTACTGAAAATATGCAATACCGATTTCGTCGTGCAGATGGAACATATTTGTGGTTTGAAACCTTTGGGACAGTGCTGTTGGATGCGGACGGTGATCCTAAAGAGATGTTGTTTAATACCAGAGATATCACCAAAGAGAGAGTGGTCAAAGATACTCTGTTACAAAATCAGAGAAGGCTGTCCCAGGCGCAGACTTTTGCCCGAGCAGGGTATTGGGAATTTGATATAAAATCATCAAAGCTGTATTGGTCATCTGAGTGTGAAGCTCTTTTCGGTTTGGAGGAGGGCTCCTTTGGGGAGACATTGGAGGATTTTTTGGCCTTTGTTCATCCAGATGACAGAAACTATCTGGTTGCAATGAATGCGCGGTTAACGGATATCCGAGAGGGTGATCCTCTTGAATACGAACACCGGATAGTCACCAGTACCGGAGAAACCCGTTGGATACGCCAGTCCGCAGGGGTGCTTAATGATGAGGATGGTAATTCAGTCAGTGTCAGCGGTTTTATTCTGGATGTTACCGATCGTGTCTTAAAAGAGCAGGAAATTCGTTCTCAGAGGGAAAAAATCCAACTGTTCTTTAATCAGAGCCTGCATGGCTTTTTCATATGTATGCTTGATGAACCCTTGGAATGGAATGACAAAACCGACAAGAAAAAGGTGATTGAGTATGTGTTTGACCATCAGAGGATGACACAGGTAAATCAGGCCATGCTGGATCAGTATGGTGCGGTCAAAGAGAACTTTATTGGCATTACCGTCAGAGATCTTTTCAAACACGATTTGGATCATGCCCGGGAAATATGGACCGGTCTTTTTGATAAAGGTAACTGGCATGTGGAGACCAGGGAACAGAAAATGGACGGCACGCCAGTTGTTATCGAGGGTGAATATGTATGTCTTTACGATGAGAAGGGACGAATTGCAGGGCACTTTGGAGTACAACAGGATATAACCGCTCAGACAGAGGCGCAGGTCAAACTTAAAGAGAGTGAGGAGTACCATTACACTTTAATAAAAAGCATACCCGATTCATTGTTTGTTCTGAACAAGAATGGGGTATTTATCGATTTTAAGGCCGATGAAAAAGACCTGTACTTGAAACCGGAGAATTTTATTGGAAAATGCTATGCTGACCTGCTACCGGAAAATGTGGCTGTCGTTTTCAGCGATGCACTCAAAGAGCTGGAAAAAAGCAACGACCCTGTAGTGGTCTCCTACTCTCTTGAAATTGATAACAGTTTTAAATACTTCGAGGCACGTATCGCTTCAGCAGGAGAGCAGAGAGTTCTGGGGTTAATCCGTAATGTTACCGATCGCAAACGGGCAGAAAAGGAGCTCCTTGAAACTAATAAAGAGCTTGAAGAGGCTACCGCACTGGCCAACAGTCTGGCAGCCCAGGCGGAGCTTGCAAATTCTGCAAAATCTGAATTTCTTGCCAATATGAGCCACGAGATCCGTACACCTCTTAACGGGGTCATAGGTTTTACTGAGTTACTGGCAAGGACCCCATTAAACGATATTCAAAGACAATACTGTGATAATGCCAATACTTCCGGTAAAGCACTGCTTGGCATTATAAACGACATACTCGATTTTTCAAAAATTGAGGCTGGCAAACTTGAGCTTGATGTTACGGATGTTGATGTCGTCGATTTAATGGTGGAGGCGTGTGATATTGTAAAGTATCATGCAGGCACCAAGAATCTTGAGTTACTGCTCAACATTCAGCCTGGCCTACCCCGCATGGCTGAACTGGATTCTCTGCGACTCAAGCAGATTCTGACCAATCTTCTTTCAAATGCGGTTAAATTCACTGATACGGGAGAAGTGGAGCTTAGACTCACCTGTACTCCACTGCAAAATAACCGGGCGCGGTATCACTTTACTGTAAGAGATTCCGGAATTGGTATCACCGATCAACAAAAAGGTAAACTCTTCAAGGCATTTGTACAGGCTGACAGCTCCACTACGCGAAAATTCGGTGGGACCGGGCTGGGACTTATTATCTCCAATCTGCTGGCACAGAAAATGGGATCCTCCATCGAGTTGGAGAGCACCTGGGGAGAGGGCAGTACCTTTTCTTTTACTGTTGAAACAGGTTGCAATCCAAAGGCTGATTTGCGCCCAGATCGTGAAAAGAGACCGCTGCCTGTAAATAGTGTACTGGTGATTGATGACAATGCATCAAATCGCCACATCCTTGAGGATAATTTCAAGCATTGGGGAATTGCCTTGAGTGAGTGCGACAATGGTATTTCAGCCCTTAAAATGCTTCAGAGAAAAAAGTTTGATCTGGTGATTGTTGATTACCACATGCCCTATATGGATGGCTTGGACACCATAGGTATGATAAGGAACAATCTGAGTCTCTCACCAAAAGAGCTGCCTGCTATTTTGCTCCATAGTTCCTCCGATGACCAGAGTCTGCGTGATGAATGCAAAAAGCTGGGGGTAAGGTTCAATCTGGTAAAACCTGTCAAGGCAGATGAACTGTACCATTTCATAAGTAATATTCAGGACAAGGAGACTGATGAAGAAGTGGTTCCAGAAGTAGCTGAAGTGGCAAGGCAGGATGGCCTAAATGCCAAAGAGGATGTTGCTGTTTTAATCGCTGAAGATGTGGAGATGAACAGGGTACTGCTAAAGGCTTTAATCCAAAGGTTGGAGCCTGGTGCCACAATCCATGAATCGGTTAACGGACAGACTGCAGTGGAGATGGTTAAGGTTCAAAGAGTGAATCTGGTGCTTATGGATGTACAGATGCCGGTTATGGATGGTCTTGAAGCAACTAGAGAGATAAGGAAATGGGAGGCTGAAAACGGAAAAAGAACCCGGTTGCCGATTGTTGCCCTGACCGCAGGTGCATTAAAGGAGGATCATCAAAAGGCCATTGATTGCGGGATGGATGGTTTTTTAACAAAACCCATTGAACCGCAGAAACTGGAAGCGTGTTTTGAAAAATTTCTTGCTGTCAATAAACCTGTACAACTGTGCAGTGGCCACAACTCGGGCGATCCAGAGGTACACTTTGATTATGAGCAGTTGCTTGAAGCTCTCTCAGGGGATAAACGTTTTTTGGAAATGGTGGTAGAAGGGATCTGGGAAGATCTGCCTGGAAAAATTGACGCACTAACTGACCAGGTTGGTAAAAAGGATCTTAAAAGCATTGTGGCGACTGCTCATTTGATAAAGGGGGCAGCATTAAATGTACGGTTCAATAAACTGGGAGCTATTGCTGCAGAGATAGAGCGCTGCTCGAACAGTGGTGATAGTGAACTTGTCACAGATCTTCTTGCCGATTTGAGAGACGAGTGGGAAATAGTTTCGACTGTTTTGAGAAACAGGAAAATATAGCGTAATCGCACAATTCAACGTTTAGCCCATATTTAGGATCTCAGTGGCGTATGTTGTTACACTCTATAAATGCTGCGGATAAGAGATCTTTCTAAAGACGTACGATTTGGGAAAAAACCAACTTTAGTGGATAATAATG
>SKJJ01000168.1 GCA_007115975.1 Chitinispirillum sp. | reverse complement strand
TTATACCGCGTGGAAGAGCATTGGGAGTAACATTTTCCCTTCCCGGAGAGGATAAACACAGCTATACAAAACAGTATATCCTGGACAGAGTCTGCATAATGTTAGCCGGAAGAACTGCAGAGATCTTAAAGTTTAATCATATGACAACCGGCGCTTCAAATGATATCAAACAGGCTACAAATCTGGTAAGAAAGCTTGTGTGTGACTTTGGTATGACTGATGAGCTCGGCCCGATCTCTTTTGGTGATCACGATGACACGGTCTTTTTGGGCAGGGATATGAACAAACATAGTAATTATTCCGAAAAAACTGCCGAAACAATAGACTGGGTTATGCGCAAGATCTTTGATGAGCAGCAGCAGCGTGTAAAGCAGATTCTCACTGAACATAACGATCAGCTTGAACTCTTGGCAAAGGCGCTTCTGGAACATGAGATGCTCGACAGGGAAGAGATCATGAAGGTTATCAATGGCGATGTCCTTGAGAGCGCTAAAAAAGCCAGAATCATGCCGGTAACCAGTTCAAAAGAGGCGAAACCTGAGGTGGAGATCCTCTCTGAAGAGAAGGATGGTGAGGCAAATGAGGCAGTCTCTGCAATCTCGCTTGATCAAAAGGATAGTGACAAACCAAAAGCTTCCTGAATAGCCAAAAATAAATTCAAGGATTTAAAGCTCCCGCGTTAAAATTGCGGGAGCTTTTTTCGTTAATCTGTTCAGCCCTTGTGTATAACGCATTTGCGGCCAGTATTGATTAAGTACCTGAACTTGGGAAGATCTGGGCCTGCACCACATCAACTTTACATCCCCAAACCCCTCTCTTTTCAACTGCAATTATTGGATAAGCAATGGGTCCACAAAACAGAGACACCCGACCAGTCATGGTCTGCTAGCGGGGAGCGGGCTGATAGTTATGTCCCCTCTTCCCGCAAATGTGGCGGTCGTTTACTCGCCAAAACACTATTTTCTAAACAGCTTATCCCATAGCTAAAACAGAATCTCCCAATGGCTATAGTATTGTTTTGTCCTATTTTTTGTTGGTATTCAGATGTGTATAGTTATAAATTATAAGCGTATAATGGTTGTTACATTTCTATAGAGGCGGTGTACTCGGGCTATCAGAGGTGCTAGTTGTATAGTGGGGAGGGGGGGGATACGCCTCAATCGGGACGCTAAAACTTTTTCCGATGCTGTTCAAAGAAAAAACTATATTTTAGGTAAATAGCAGTGAATAGTATATTTTGATTGTTCATGATGTTTGGCGGTACTAAATTTGTGCCATGGTTGACTCTGAAAAAAATGCCGAACATGACTTTTGGTTATATAAGGAGGTAGGATGTTGAGGAACTCTAAGACGTTAATGTCTGGTCTTTGTCTGGCTGCTGTTGCCGCCATCATAGCGCTGATCGGTTGTGCCAACCCTGTCAATGAACCACCGCTGAAGTGGACAATGGCAATGGATATTCCGGTAACCAATCATGAGTTACGATTTGGTGAGTTGTTAAATAACCTCTTTGACATGGATAGCATGGCAGTTATCAATGCAGATCTAAAGTTCTTTGATACCACACTGAAATTCGATGAGGATGGCAAACAACAATATGAGGAAAAAACAGAGAGCATCGGAGATAGTACCCTGATTTTCAGTGCAACTAAGCGCGATACTACAGTTTTCTCAATAAAGGAAGAAAGTAGTGGTGATGAGATACATCAACAGGAACTGGGGCCGTTGCCTCTGGCATCTAATCCAGTTTCAGGGCCTATGATGATTGGTGGGTCGGTTGATTTACCACTTACTAATATTTATCGAATACAATTTTCTGATGTGAGCCCGGCAATGGATGTACAGTTGATAAATACTTCGGGTGCAGCTATGTCTGGTGTTGTGGCTTCAATCGGAGGCGCCCAATCTCCGCCAGTCGATATTCAGGACGGTGATACGATGGTTGTTCAAATACCGGTGGCAGGAACAACCTTTGGCAGTGAAGTACCGGTTTCTGTGACAGGTTCACCCAATGGTGCGTCTCTCAATGTTGCTTTTGATGTCGAGGGTCTGCGGGCATCTTCTGTAGATATAAATGATAATATGCTTGCTGATTTTCATCTCTCCTTTGTGGTCGATTATGAAATTACCGATACCGTGTATATGAAGTACATCGATGTTCTTGATGGCTTTTTTCAGTACACCATTGAAAACCAGACAGGTATTGATCTTAAAGTCGGTGCGCAACAACACAATTTGTGGCCGACATCTTTTTCTATTGGCAGAGGATTTGAAAGTTACGAAGATCTATCCAATGCGACACTTACTGGATTTGCTGAAGATCCGAACGGTGGTGGTGACAGTGCGTTTTATTCGGGAAAGCTAACGGAAGATGGTGATGTGGTTGTAACTGCACATACTATCAGACAGTTGCGGCAATTAAATCTCTCAAACACAAGAATGTTTCCCCAATGGAATGATTCAACCGGTAAAACTCATACCAGGGTGGAATATAACATTGGTATAAATGCCCGGGGGAACAGAGTTCAGATAAGTGAAAATGATTTTGTAACCGTTGCAATTAGGGCATTGGGCTACCAGTTCAAAGAGTTCTATGGGGTAGTAAAGCAACCGTATGAGTGGCAAGAGGAACCTATCGCCATTGAAATCCCCTTTCCGTGGGCTGATGCCAACAAGGATCACCTGAGGGGAAAATTTAAACTGTCCGATGTGGCTGCCAGGGTGTTTGTAAACACAGCGGTAAAGGAAGGCTCTGAGCTGGAGCGTTTGAATATAAGATTTCGCATCTCTGATCCTGTTACAAACACTACCACTGACACAACTATCGTTCTTGAAAATGTAAAACAGGACGCATCCTATCTTCGCACCATTGATATTACTGATATCGTTAACCAGTTCCCGGATTCGATTATCTCGGTTATTACTGTCTCTATCGACACCGGCACATTTATCAGGGCTGTTAATGACCTTACTGACCCGCTGGACCCTGATTATCCACATTATGCCGGGCGCATGCAAATGAATGCAAATGTCGCCTATCAGATGAATGCTTACCTGGACTGGGAAGTTGCTGAGGCATTTACAATGGATCTGGGTGATTTCGGTATAGATACTTTTGAAGTTCCCGGTGCGCTGGACCTGTTCAGGAAAATGGAAGACAGAAGGCTCTCCTTTGAGATGTGGATAAGAAATAATTCAAATCTTAACGGCAGATTGTATGCCATACTTGCAACGGAGGCTGACAACAAGATACAGGAGCTTGATGGTATGAGTATCAATCAGGTGCACGAATTGATTACAACCCCCGGTGCAGCAGATGCTGCCGGTTTTATCAATCTAATGGGTGATACGGGTATCTATATCCCTTCCAGAT
>SKJJ01000182.1 GCA_007115975.1 Chitinispirillum sp. | reverse complement strand
CCATCCTTCAAGAGTTACGCTCTTATTTTGGAGATTAAACGTAGATGAAGTTTCAGAATCGTTGATTTTAACATACCTGTGGGTTTGATGATCGGTACGGTTAAACTCAGCATAATAGTCCAGGTAAAAGGGTTTCAGGTTTTTGTCTTGATGCTCTGAAAATGGCCTGAACCACTTGTCAACACCCCAGCTGAACATGGAATTAGTCCCCCTCTGTGGGAATCCCTCATGGCACAACTGATTGGCGACAAGGTTTTTGGTAATCGTGCTTCTGCTCCTGTAATTTTGGAAATCGGGACATGAAAGATCTGTTCTGTAGTCGTAAATGGTTGCTTCCATGAGGATGGTTTCATCAAATGGGTTGTGAAAGGAAGCTGGGTCAAGGTTAATCTGCTGCTTGAGCCTGGTTCTGAATTGTGCTGAACGGTTCTGGTTTACACTTCGGGATTCTGCTTCGATATGAAACAGGGTGCCTGTAATATCCTTGTGTATTTTCAGGTCTACCAGGTGGCCGTCAATTGATGCAATGGCCTGATTTTGATATGTCCCTTCAGTTAATTTTATTTCACTGAACTCTGCATACATGTCACTGGAGCTTCCTGAAGCTGCAGCAATACCCAGATAAATCTCATCTGTCATATCTACTGTTTTTTCACCCACAAGTACCCAGTGTTTTACAGTCATCACCTTCGAGGCATAGGTCTTAAAGTTGTTTTCGGTTCTCTGGATCTTGATATAATGAGGCAACTCAATTTCTATCCCGCTATTCTGACCCAGAAGTTCACTTTTCGTATGGTCTGTTTTGCGTGCACTTGACACGAGCTCATTTTCCTTGGGGTTGATTCCCACAAAAATATTGCTGGCGCTTGTGCCAAGGCTGTTTCGGGCCATAAGGCCGGCTAAGGGGTTTTGGGAGCCGTTTGGCGGGGTTTGGATATTGTCAATAAGAGCGTAGGCCTCAAAATCCCCGGTTGCTTTTATATAGGCGAAATCGAAATTGTCATCAGTAAGGGAGGTGTCGTTTATGAAATTGCCTCCGTATGTAAATTTTGCATAGATTTCACCCTGATCATCAATAACCGGAGTGAAACTGCCGCCTACGTTATGCAGAGTATACCCCACCTTGTCAAAGTACTTATGGTACTCACCATTCATTATTTCCTGGGTGATCTGGGTTATTATGGCATCTGCAGCATAAAAAGACTGAAGCTTTCTGACCTGATTTGAACTTCTTACCTGCTCAAGGTGAGTGGTGGAGATATAGGTAACTGATATAACCCCAATCGCAAGGGATATCAACATTGTTCCCAGCATTGCAAAACCATTTTGGTTGCCCTGTAACCGTGAAAACATAGCTGCCTACCTGTTTTTTAGTTGTATATCTCTCTGGAGCGAATGCCGCCGATAGTTATCATTTTTTTCCGGGTGTGTATAACCCCTGTCCTTGCGTGTCGATTTGGTCTCGACAAAAAACCTCGCAAACTTCATTTCATCCCAATCTGTCGTTTTGGTATCAAAGTCCTTGTAAAATTCGATGACAAAAGATTCAACATTGTCAGCAAGTTCGACCTCATTCATAAGAAGTTTTTCACCATCCAGCTTGAATTTAAACCATTGAAGAGGGTAGATGAAATCACCGCCGCCACTGGTAGGCAATAATTGTGAGTTAATAGTGATCTCATTTTGTGCAGTTGCAAAAGAGACAACCTTTCTGGTGTCAAAAACAGTTTGATTGCTTCCAGGGCTGGTTCTGTGTCTTAAAATATGTGTGGCATCCTTAAACAATGTAATGTCATCAACCGTTATTTTTGTGGCTGTTGATGAGTTGTGGGCTTCGAAAACATTCCTGCCCCCACGGGGATTTACTGCAATTCTGAACTCCTGTGGTGATGTGACCTGAATGGCCGGATAGTCGCTGGGAAAATCTGCACCCACCTGGTTTAAAATATCATTCACTCGGTTGAATGCAAAAACCGCACTCTCCCTCATGTCCAACGATTGGATGTTATTTTCGTAGTTGCGTGACATGTTCAACATGAAATGGCTCAAGAACAGCGTAACAATGCTCATGATGGAGATCGCAATGAGCAACTCAAGCAGCGTGAACCCATTGGGTCCCTTTCGGTGACTGAAGTTGCTGTAATCAAAAATCTTTTGCAACATATGCTGTTATCCTCAAAGTATCATTTTTTCCGGTTCCCCAACTTGCCGTTATCTCAAGTGCTGTTAAATCAGAAACCGGCTGGCCTTTGTGATCCATTACATCTTTTCCCACTATATTCATTGTTAAAGCAGGAGTCATCGAGTTGTCGACCAGAGTTAGATTTTCAGTACTGTCCTTTATTTTGGCAAAGTTTTCTTCGGGGTTTAAACTGACAAACAAGCGAAATGAGTCAATTTGCCGCTCGATAATCTGTGAGACATCCATGACTGCTCTGGAATGGCCATAGGATGACCAGGAATGGGTAAGTATCGGAAGAATGGTGCTTATAACAATAAGGCCCAAAACAATTGCAACGATCACCTCAATAAGTGTAAAGCCCTTCTTATTCATGATAGATTTCCTCAATCGCCCGATAGCATTGTAAGTTAATCCAAAAACCTGATTCTGCCTGTGGTCTCAAGAACCTGGAGCGTTGCCTGAAGGCCATTTGTACTTGCAACCTGTATTGTTCCACCAGTGTGGGGGATTCCATTGGACCTGAAAACGACAACGTTGTCTACGATACCATTGCCCGCAGGAACCGAGATCTCGATGTCCGGAGGTACTTCAAATATACTCAAACGGATCTCATCAGTTCCGTGATCATATTTAAATTTGGTACCGTCATCGTCATCATCGTAGAAAGAAATTATTCTCTGTGGATCTGAGGTCAGGTCAAAATAGACACCGGTTCGCAGGGACATGTCTGATATAGATCTGGAACGGGCCTCTAAAAGCCTTCTGTTGACATTCTGAACCACAAGCCTGAAACGTGCCCTCTCGGTGAGTCCGAAAAGCGATGGGACCGCAAGCGATACCAAAATAGAAGAAATTACCAAAATGATAATTACTTCTAAAAGGGTAAAACCAGTATCGGTAAATCCGAATTTAAGACCCTTTTTATCCATAGTATTTATAGCCATTGATTGGTTGTCTATAATAATAGTACAGGTCGTGAGGGGGCAAAGTCAAATGTTTTTTTTGATAAAGTTATGTTCTGTTTTTTGCAGAGGTTTTCAGGCTTGGAATCATTGGAAACGGAGGGCAAGCCGTCGGGGAGTATGGTGGGGTGCACTTTTTTTTTGGGGGGGGGGATGTTTCAGGGACGGACTTGAATGTTTCAGGGACGGACTTGAATGTTTCAGGGACGGACTTGAATGTTTCAGGGACGGACTTGAATGTTTCAGGGACGGACTTCAATGTT
>SKJJ01000025.1 GCA_007115975.1 Chitinispirillum sp. | reverse complement strand
TTTCGAGCATCCCTACCCGGAAGGTTACAAATCATATTCCCGCTCAAAGCCGCTGACTATTGGTGAGTTTGATCTGGAAAAGAAGTGGTGGAACAAGCGCAGGGTGACCGAAAACGCCTGGAAGGTATCGGTAAAGGAGATCGGGGCGCGCAATTACAATCTGGATTTTAAAAATCCCCATCAGGTAGAGGTTAACCACGGCGACCCTGAGGAGTTGATGCAGGAGTATGAGGGGATTGTAAAGGAGATGAGTGCCACCCGCGATGCTCTTAAAAGTGAATTGATGAATGCTTTGGGGGGAAAGTAGTGGAATCCAACCGAATCGAATATAAAAGGGAGCTGACCGGTTCTTTGGAGAAAGAAGTGGTTGGGTTTCTTAATTATCGTGATGGGGGAGTAATCTATATCGGGGTTGATGGTAACGGGAATGCGGTTGATCTGGCTGATACCGACCAGCTTCAGCTTGCAATAAAGGATAGGATAAAAAGCAACATTCAACCATCTGCACTGGGGCTTTTTGATGTAGTGCTCGAAGAAAAGAATGGCAGGGAGATCATAAAGATCATCGTTGCAGGGGGCATGGAGAAACCGTACTATCTGCGAAAATACGGCATGACAGAGAAGGGTTGCTTCATACGGGTGGGCAGTGCCTGCGAGTCGATGTCACAGGAGATGATAGACTCTCTTTACAGCAGAAGAATCAGAAATACAATTGGCCGCATGGAATCAACCCGTCACAACCTGACTTTCGAACAGCTCAAAATCTACTATGAAACCAGAGGATTGCATTTAAACGCCGCTTTTATGCAGAATCTTGAGCTTTTGACACCTGAAGGCAAGCCCAATTATGCAGCTTATCTGCTGGCGGATGAAAATGGTGTCTCTGTCCAGGTTGCAAAGTATGCTGATACTACAAGGGTCAATCTTGTTGAAAACATCGATTTCGGCCGCTGTTCTCTTGTTAAGGCATACAAAAATCTAATGGACAGGATGAATGTTGAAAACACTATCTATACCAGAATCGGCAGGGCTGTGCGCCAAGAGCAGCCTATGATTAATCCGATTGCTTTACGCGAAGCAGTGGTTAATGCAATCGTTCATAATGATTATGCAAATGGAAGCACTCCCAAGTTTGAGCTTTTTTCGGATCGGCTTGAAATAACTTCTGCTGGTGGCCTGCCCTATGGCCTGGATCGGAGAGATTTTTTTGCCGGTCATTCTGCCCCCCGGAACAAGGAGATTATGAGGGTATTTCGCGACCTTGAGCTTGTGGAGCATTTGGGTTCAGGGATACCCAGAATCATAGAGGTTTATGGGAAGGAGTGCTTTGAGATTACTCAGAATTTTATACGCCTGATAATTCCCTATGCAGAAGGCTTGGTTAGACCTGGAAAAGAGGGGCTAGAGTCACAGCTAGAGTCACAGCTAGAGTCACAGCTAGAGTCATTGGAGATGCGGGTAGTAAAAGTTCTCACCAAAGGGTCAAAAGGGAAAAAAGAGATTTCTGAATTACTGGGGCAAAAGCAGGTTTCAGGACAGTTGCATACAGTTATCCGACAGCTTATTGAAAATCAGTTCATCGAATATACCATACCCGATAAACCCAACAGCCGCATGCAAAAATATCGTCTCACTGATAAGGGACACGCAATGGTAAACAAGAGGGGCGATAATGTCTGAACAGCTAAACATACTTCAAAAACACTTCGACACCGCACTTGAAAGCCCCGATGGGATAAAGAAACTGCGGGAGCTGATTCTTACCCTTGCCATGCAGGGGAAACTGGTGAAGCAGGATCCTAAGGATCAGCCGGCGGGGGAGTTGTTGGAGGAGATACAGGCTGAAAAGGCTCGGTTGATAAAAGAGGGGAAGATTAAGAAGCAAAAGGAACTGCCGCCGATTAATCCTGAAGAGGTTCCTTATGAGGTGCCGGAAGGGTGGGTTTGGGAAAGACTTGGTAATTTAGTAAGTAAATTGGGTTCCGGTAGTACGCCTCGTGGTGGGAAAGAAGTGTATTCAGATAAGGGAGTAATGTTTTTCCGTTCACAAAATGTTTATAATGATGGCATAAGAACGGATAAGATCTCTTTTATACCCCCAGCTATACATGAGAAAATGGCGAATACAAAAATCCTACCCGAAGACATATTATTTAATATTACTGGTGGGTCGCTCGGCAGATCTGCACTCGTACCAATTGATTTTAAAGAAGGAAATATCAGTCAACATGTTTGTATAATTCGACCAATTAAAATTTATCCCAAATTTATGCATTTATCCACCTTGTCTAGATATTTCCATAAATTTATCCCTGCGGCGATAACTGGTGGTGGACGGGAGGGACTTCAAAAAAACAAGATGGAATTATTTCCCATACCCCTCCCACCCCTTGCCGAACAAAAACGCATAGTCGCCAAAATCGACGAACTCATGGCCCTCTGCGACAAACTCCAAGCCCAGCGCAATGAGCGTGATAAAAAAATCATCGCAGTCCACCGCGCAGCCATCCAACAACTTATCCAACCTTCCCCCCTTCGCGCCTTCGCGCCTTCGCGTGCCACCTCCCCCTCCATGTCTCCGAGTGATTTCCTCTTCTCAAATTTCAACCCCCTCTACTCCGTAAAAGAAAATGTGGCTGAGCTCAAAAAAGCCATACTTACCCTGGCTATGCAGGGGAAACTGGTGAAACAGGACCCTGAGGATCAGCCGGCGGGGGAGTTGTTGAGGGAGATAAGGGAGGAGAAGGAGAGGTTGATAAAAGAGGGGAAGATTAAGAGGCAGAAAGAACTGCCACCTATAAAGCCGGAAGATATACCGTATGGTGTACCGGTGGGGTGGGTACCTGTCCGACTTGGTGAAATTGGATTTTGGAAATCTGGCTCCACTCCCAGCAGAACCAACCAAAAGTATTATGGTGGTAATATTCCTTGGGTTAAGTCTGGTGAGGTAAAGCAAGGTAGAATTTCGAAAACAGAGGAACACATAACAGAAGAAGCTTTGAAAAACTGTACATTGAGTGTAAATAAAAAAGGTTCAGTGCTGGTTGCAATGTATGGCGCAAATATTGGTGAAGTTGGTATCTTGGATATTCCAGCTACAACTAATCAAGCTGTTTGTGCATGCAAAACATACAAACAGTTTGATGAAAGCTACCTTTTACATTTAATTACATCATTAAAGCCATACTTTTTAAGTGTAGGAGCCGGTGCTGCGCAACCAAACATCTCAAGAGAAAAAATTATTGCAACACCAGTACTGCTCCCGCCCCTTGCCGAACAAAAACGCATAGTCGCCAAAATCGACCAACTCATGGCTCTGTGCGAGAAGCTGGAAAATCAGATTGAGCAGACGACTGTGAAGCAGACGGAGCTGTTTGATGCTGTGCTGGCGGGGGTGTAGGGGAGGGG
>SKJJ01000223.1 GCA_007115975.1 Chitinispirillum sp. | reverse complement strand
TCGTTTCCACTCGGAATTGACATAGAGTATGTTGAAATCCTTATCTATTATATCAAGCCCGGTATTGGTTGACTTAAGAATAAATTCCACATGGTTCATCTGCTCCTTTAGCTCTTCACGCAACCGATACTCTTCGGTGACATCCCTGAATACCAATACCGCTCCGATGATCTCATTTTTCAGGGAACGGATAGGAGCACAACTGTCAGCGATCTGCCGTTCGGTTCCGTCTTTTGAGATCAAAACAGTGTGGTTTGCAAGTCCAATGGTTTCCCCGGTTTTTAACACTTTTTGGACAGGATTGAAGGCAGGAGAGCGGTCTCTGGCATCAACGATTTTAAATACACGGGTAAACGGTTTTCCCCGGGCATCTTTATCACTCCAGCCGGTAAGCTCTTGAGCTGCTTTGTTGAGACTAATGACATTACCCCAGTTGTCAACGGATATAACCCCGTCCCCGATAGATTGCAAGGTAGCGCCAAAATATTCATTGCGTTCATTCTGTTTACCGATGTACATTCCGACATTTTTATCGCTAAGACCAAGTAATTTATAGAAGAAAAGCAAAAGCAGAAGAAAGAGCAGAAGCCCTGCCAAAAGTGCCGCCCATTTCAGAAAAGAAAAGGTGTTTTCCTGTTCGGTGACATCAAATGCAATAATTATTTGTCCGACTTCCGTTGCCGAAGCATCAATTAGAGCCTTAACAGCAATTCGCATTAATTTACCGTCAACAGAGATGCTTTGTGATAAACGACCTATTTCACTGCGGGAAACAAAACGATCAAGCTCCTGTGGGTAGTGCGCAAGCGAATAGTAGATC
Source organism: Chitinispirillum sp. (assembly GCA_007115975.1). Classification (GTDB taxonomy): domain Bacteria; phylum Fibrobacterota; class Chitinivibrionia; order Chitinivibrionales; family Chitinispirillaceae; genus Chitinispirillum. The sequence goes on along the minus strand of SKJJ01000223.1, from coordinate 2,608 downwards.
AGAACGTTATCTTTGAAACGTTCCCAGTTGGATTCCCGCCCAAGCATCTCCATGCCCGAATACCAGCTACCTTTGTTAAGCTTTCGTTTATCGATCGATACGGCGATATCCACATCATGCGGTTTATGAAGGATTTCAAATATATCCTCTATCTCTTTTCCAAGCTCAATATACCCCACAACTTCTCCACCGGATAAGACCGGTTGTACCGACCGGAGGGTAAAGGTACCAAGTGGCCCCAGTTCCCATCCGGAAATTGTTTGAGCTTTTTGCTGCGCCTCCAGTGCGGTAATGCGGTTGATGACATCACCGCTTTTTTCGGGGTTATGGACACGAAGAAAACACTCCCGGTCTTCGTCCAGAAAATAGAGGTGGGTAATCAGGTATTTTTTTTGAAACAGATCAAACAGTACCCTGTATTCTTCATAGAAATGGTCCTTATCTTTTGTCTTAAAATGCTTTTTGATGTCCTCGTTTTGTGTAATAGTCAAAAGCAGCGATTCAAGCATCTTCTCTTCCCTGCTCTTAGTCACTTGAAGCTGTTCAAAGATACTGTCGGATAATGCACCAACTTTTCTATCCTGCCAGTTTTCCCACACTGTCATTACAACAGAAGAGAAGCCAGCTATAAGTACCGATGAGACCACAATAAAAGGGAGTAGTAGTCTGGTACGGACGGAGTGAAGCGATGCCGGTGGAGGTTTCAAGAATCGTTGCAGTATCTCTCTGATTTTGTTAACCAATTTCACAAAAGTGTCCTTTGGGATCTATTTTTTTTGCAAGGTTTCATATTATATTTAATAGTAACATTGCAAACTACTTTTGTGAAGTCAAATTCAATAAATGAAGTTTTTCTCATGCTGGTAATGTACTTAAACAAGTTATTATCCCTGAAGACAATCCCTAACAGCACCCAACAATTTTTTCCGGTCAAAAGGTTTGGTAAAGGTATACTGTGCACCAATATCCCTGGCAATACCGAGGTATGACTCCGGAGAGATTCTGCCACCACCTGAAATGGCGATTATTTTTACCTGTGGGGTCTCTTTTTTCAGTGAGATTATTGTCTCCAGCCCCTCTTTTCCAGGCATAATCAGGTCGGTTATTACCAGCCTTACATTCTCATCTTTGACAATTTTCATCGCGTTAGTTCCATCTTCCGTAGCCACCGCTTTGATCCCTGCCACCCTCATGATCTCCAGTAACATTTCCCGGATTAATTCATCATCATCAACAATCAGTACATCTACCACATATCACTCCTTTTGAGAGTCAAAGATATCTCTTATAATTGTGACAATTTTGTCTCTTCGCACAGGCTTTACGCATAGAGCCTTAATGCCGGTCAACGCAACATTGTCTTCGTTTAAGGCCTTGCTGAATCCAGTGCAGAGGATAACTGGAACAGCCGGTCTAATACGCATGATTTCCTTTGACAATTCAACACCGGTCATTTTCGGCATGGTCTGGTCGGTGATAATCAGATCGTATGCATCAGGATTGCTTTTGAACTCTTCCAGTGCCTCTAAGCAATCTGAATAGACGTTTACGCTGTAGCCAAGATCCCCGAGTGTGATTTGAGCAATTTCACAGAGCACCTCCTCGTCATCAACAAAAAGGATTCTCTCCGAACCGCCACTTGCAGGTGGTGCTTCTGCAATTTCAGTTACTACTGCCGATTTATCGGTCGGAAAAAAGAGCTTGAATGAAGCCCCCTTTCCCATTTCACTTTCCAGAACAACCGCACCGTCATGATTTTCCATAACACCGGCCACCACCGACAAACCAAGTCCCGTACCATCACCAAATGCTTTGGTGGTGAAATAGGGATCGAATATTTTCATAAGCAGATTATCTGGGACCCCACAACCATTATCTTTGACCTCAATGACCGAGTAGTGGCCGGCTTTACCCTTTCCGATTAATGAGGTGAAGTCTTTTTGCATTGTAGCCTCCTCAAGCCTCAGCTCCAATGTACCCTTGTCGCCCATTGCATGCGCAGCATTAACACAAAGGTTCATAACCGCTTCGTGAATCCTTGTTGCATTTCCCAGTACCGGGTATTGTTCTTTATCAAAACAGGTTCTGACCTCAATTGTTGAAGGGAGAATTGTACTTACCATGTTTACAATTTCCCGAAGTACTGGAGTTAAAAAAAGAGGTCGTGTGGCACCCTCATCCTGACGGCTGAATGTCAGTATCTGCCGTACCAGATCAGCAGCTCTCTCTGAAGATTTCTGGATTTGACTGATATAGTGCCCGACACGACTCTCCTTTGACGTTTCATCCAGTGCCATATCAGCGTAACCGGTGATCGAACCAAGTATATTATTGAAATCGTGTGCGATGCCGCCGGCAAGCACCCCAAGAGACTCAAGTTTTGCAATCCGCTGGCGCTTACTCTGCTGCTCATATTTTTCAGTCATGTCGCGGAATACCAGAACCACACCGATTATCTCCCCATCACTACTCCTTATGGGAGCACCAGAATCTGCTATGGGACGCTCCGTGCCATCGCTTGAGATGAGTATGGTGTGGTTTTCAAGCTCAATAACATTGCCGGTCGAAAGCACCTTCTCAACGGGATTGAAATGTGGTTTACGGGTAT
>SKJJ01000231.1 GCA_007115975.1 Chitinispirillum sp. | reverse complement strand
TTTATGGCATTAACTTGTATTTACCTGCGCAAAAATGAGATATAACAGAACAAGTTGTTGACCATTACAGCTATTTATGTGATAATTAAATTCATATAATTGATTGGTTTTTCCAAAGCAGTTAACTGGGGAGGGGAAATGTATGAATATATTGATTGTTGATGATTCCAAAACAATGCGCCATGTACTTAAAGGGAATCTCAAAGAGTTGGGGTATGTACTAATTTCGGAAGCAGACAGTGTTCCTGATGCTCTTTTGGCCATTAAGAAGGAGAAACCAGACCTGATAATATCAGACTGGAATATGCCGGGAGAATCAGGACTGGATCTGTTGAAGCACTGCAAAACAAATGATGTCACCAGGGATGTGCCATTCATAATGCTCACCACCGAAACTGACCGAACGAAAATCATTGATGCAACCAAGGCAGGTCTTCAATCGTACATCATAAAACCTGTAAACAAGAAAATACTGCTTGAGAAGCTAAAGGAACTATCCGCAGCTTATGGATTTCGTCCCCCAAAAGAAGAACCGCCCCCCCGCAGTTCAGTAAATAATGAGTGCTCCAATAATAAAAAGGAGGCTCATCCATTAAGCGAAATAATTAAAAATGAACATATACCGCTGATAGTTGAAAAGATTGAGCTGATTTTGGGGAAAGAGTTAACCGTTCAGGAATTCGAGCAGTGGCTGAGCAGGGAGGTTTTCAGCAATGACGATGCTAAAGAGGATTTAGTGCATTTCTGGAACTTGATCACTTTTGAGATTAAAGCATCGGTGAAAAAATCTTTAAAGGAGATCAAATAATCAGGAAGGAAATAGGTGTGGAATCCCAAAGCAATGAAGTGATCCAGATGTTTGTTGAAGAATCCAGAGAGCATCTGTGCGGAATAGAGGATGACCTCTTGAAAATCGAAGAGGCCGGAGATGGTGTTACTGGTGAGGTTATCAACAAAGTATTCAGAGCCATACACACAATTAAAGGCAGCGCTGCTTTTTTTTCATTGAGTACAATGAAAGAGCTTTCCCATGCAATGGAAAACGTCCTTGGCAGGATTCGCTCCGGTGCGTTAACGCCAAAATCAGAAATTATCACGGTGCTGCTTGATGGCGCAGATTGCCTCAGAAGCATGATAAATGATCTTGAGAATTCCGAACGGATTGATATAACAGAAATAGTCAGCTATCTCAATAACGTTATTGATCAGAAACAAAATAGTAGCGATCAGGACGAAAAGAATGAATCACCGGTGGTCAATGGTAAACTGTTCTTTAAGACTCCATCCAGCCGCCAACTGTTTGAAATTGAAGTGCAAAAAATTATTGATGCACAACAAATACCCGGTACAGGTCATTTCATATACCTGTTGGAATTTGATTCAGAATCAGATACAACCATAAACGACCAGGAGTTCCTTGAAGGAGTCTCTCAACTTTGCCATGTCATCGACCATAAGGAGTACTCTGAAACTGCAGCACAAAAAACACTGGTAGTTCTTTGTGCTGCATCAATTGACACAGAGATGATGGCTCAATGTATTGCTCTTCCAGATGAGATGATCGTTAGAGTCATTACAGGGAAAATCGAGCAGCACAGTGAAACCGGATTCTCTTTTGGAAATGTCACACTGAAGAATGTATGTAAGGCTTCGGAACATACCCGTCAACCTGAAATCGTCGAAAAAGAAGGGGGAAATTCTCCAGATACAAAAAAGACGAACATCTCTTCCCAGGAAAGCAGTCTTCGGGTAAATATTAAAATACTCGACAAATTGATGACTCTTGCTGGTGAAATGGTTCTTACCCGCAATGAACTTCTTCAAAACACCTCTGCAAAAGACATACAGAAAATCACTGCTGCAAGTCAGCAGGTCGACACTATCACCTCCGAACTTCAGGAGGCGATAATGTCGACACGCATGCAGTCTATAGGTTTTGTTTTCAATAAATTCCGCAGAATAGTCCGTGATCTTGCAAAACAGCTCAGCAAGCAGGTATCCCTTGAAATTGAGGGAGAGGATGTTGAACTTGACAAATCGATTATTGAGGCCGTGGGAGATCCTCTTACACACATAGTAAGAAATGCTGTTGACCACGGACTTGAGCTTCCCGAAGAACGTGTCAAGAATGGCAAGCCTCCGGAAGGGAGATTATCCCTTAAGGCACGCCACGAAGCGGGGCATGTGGTGATTGAAATCACTGATGATGGTAAAGGTATTGATCCCTCAGTCATAAGAAGGAAGGTAAGGAAGCAAGGCCTTGTAGATGAAGCTTCGCTTGCTGGAATAAACGACCGGGAGATTATGAAGTTTATCTTCAAAGCCGGGTTTTCCACAGCAGAAAAAGTTACAGAAATTTCCGGCAGAGGTGTTGGTATGGATGTAGTGCAGAGTAACCTGAGCAAAGTGGGAGGAGCTGTAGACATTAGTTCTATATTGGGCCAGGGAACCACACTGAGCATTAAGCTTCCCTTAACACTTGCCATTATTCCAAGTCTACTGGTAATAGTTGAAAGTGCGCCCTACGCCATTCCCCAGGCAAATCTAATAGAGTTGGTGCGGGTACCCGCAGCTGAGGTAAAAAGAAAGATAGAGAAGATAGGAAATGCAGTAATTATGAGGCTTAGAGGGGAGCTGCTTCCACTTATCCGTGTCAGTGATGTGCTGGGAATAGATGTACGGACATTTTCAGCAACAGAAAAAGAAGGTGTTGATTTGCGACGCGAAATTGCTGACCGCCGAGGTGAAACAGAGAACAGTACCTCGGTGGATAAGCGCCGAAAATCTGACCGGAGAAAGAGCCCGTATAGTGCTGTAAATGTAGTTGTTGTGTCTGCCGGTGAATGTAAGTACGGTCTGGTGGTTGACAGTCTGCTTGATTCAGCTGAAATAGTTGTCAAACCTCTTGGGTACCATCTTTGTGATTGCAGAGAATATGCAGGAGCAACAATTCTTGGTGATGGTCAGGTTGCACTGATACTTGATATTATCGGGATCAAAAATCTGCAGAATATTGATGGCAAGATTGCCCTTACCCAGGCACGACATTCAAATGATCCTGAAAATACCGCGCGAAATTCTGATGAACAATCCTTTTTAATCATCGAAAATGGTGAAAATGAATTCTTTGCAGTTCCGGTTGGGTTTATTGCCAGAATCGAAAAAATCAAGGTTAGTTCAATAAAGGATGCTGGAGGCAAACGGGTATTTCAGTATCGTGGCGGCACACTGCGGGTTTTTTCGATTGAAGAAGTTGTAGATGCCAGGCCAAGAAAAGAGACTTGCGATGCCTATGCAATTATTTTTCAGATAGCTGGTCGGGAGGTTAGTATAATCGCCTCAGAAATTATTGACACGGTAGATGTTTCGGCTGAGGCAATTGATGACATAACTCATCTCCAACCCGGTATAATAGGCTCTACAGTTATCAACAATTCTATTGCCTTGATACTTGATATCTTTGCAATAGTTAAAACCAGTGCTCCTGAGTTCAGTTCCACTTTCGATACATCTTCTTCTAAAAAGGGGACCATATTAATCGTAGAAGATTCGCCATTTTTTATGCATCAGATAAAATCATTCATCGAAGATGCCGGATACAGCACTATCACCGCCGAAGATGGAATAAAGGGACTTGCAGTTCTTAATGCTTCCAAGGGAGATATTGATCTGATTTTAACCGATATAGAGATGCCTAATATGGATGGCTATGAAATGACCCGTAAAATCAGGGCTGATGAGTATTTAAGGGATATTCCCATAATAGCAGTTACATCCGTTATCGGTGATAATGCCCGTCAAAAGGGATTGGAAGCAGGAATGGATGAATACCTTATAAAACTTGAACGTAATGATGTTTTAGCAGCCTGCAAACGTTTTTTTGACCAAAAGGTAACCCAGTCGTGTTGAGGAGAAAAAGATGATCCCTATGAACAGTATTTTGGCCGATTATTTAAAGAGAACCTTCATGGTTGTAATTCCACTTTCTGCTCTTGCCGGTTTGATTTACAGTTGGTTTTTCTGTGGATCTGTTTTTACCAATACACTTTTTATGTCTTCAATGGGCTGCCTCATAGCAGTTTTATCCGTTGTAAAAAACTACAGAAGGTTTTTAAAACCGATAACAGAAATGAATACCCAAGTCAAAGCGATGTCAGAAAGTAACTCTGTGGGAAGAGTAGCTATAACCGGCGGTCAGGAAATCTTACAATTGGCTTCAACCTTCAACTCTTTTGCAGACACAATTAACAGACTTGTGCAAAATGAAGCGGCATCTTCGAACAATATAAATCAACAGATGATCCATCTCGACCAGTCATCAAGAGAACTCAATGCACGTTTTGAAAATGTAGAGATTCAGGCAAAAGGTTCCTCTGAGATTACTAAAGAGATTTCTCATCAGCTCGGAAAAGCAAATTTGTCTGTAAATAATATTTCGGCGGATCTTAAACTTGTAAATCAAAGCACAACAGTAATGGTTGAAGCACTACATCGTGCTCAAACCGGCTCCAGCCACTCAAGAGAAAACCTAAACACAGTCGTTACAGCTTCTGAGCAGATGAGCTCTACGGTCGGTGAAATTGCTGAAAATTCGGAGTTGGCGCGCCAAACAACTGCTAATGCTGTAATCGGTGCAGATTCTGCACAGAAAAGTGTGGATAATTTAGGTGTTGCGGCCTCAGAGATAAACAAGATTATCGATGTTATTGTGGAAATTGCAGAACAGACAAAACTTCTGGCTCTGAACGCTACAATCGAAGCTGCAAGGGCCGGAGAGGCCGGTAAGGGGTTTGCTGTAGTTGCCGGTGAGGTTAAAGAACTCGCCAAGCAGACAAATGATGCAACAGCGGATATCCGCAAAAAGATATCCAGTATGCAGCTATCCACTGAGAATACAATTCAGGAGATAACCCGTATAAGCGGGATTATAAACGATGTTGATCAGATAGTTTCATCAATTGCATCTTCTGTAGAGGAACAGTCTGTCACAACAAAAGAGATTTCCAAAAATATATGCACAGTTGCAAATGTCGTTTCTGATATGAGTGATCAGACAAAGGATGCAGATGTAGAGATCAGTAATCTTAAAGAATCCATTAGCAGAATGAATTCATCGGTATCAGCTGCCTGTTCTGATATTGCCATAGCTGTAAAAGGTACATCCAAAGCAGCGGGTAATAACACAGAGGTTTTAGATGCAGCACAATCTATGAAACAGATACTGATGAGTATGACAGAAAGATTTAATCAAATATCTGGTAATAACTCAGCAAAGAAAACCAGTGCGTCCCTATTTGCCAGGAGATAAGTATGCCAGAGTGTAAGAATGCAGGTTTCGATTCAGATATTGAACTGGTGGTTTTTTCCGTGGAGGATGTAATTTGTGGGCTGCGTATCGATGAGGTTCAGGAGATTAAACGCGTATCAAAGATTACCAAAGTTTTCCATGCACCAGCGTATGTTCGTGGCGTAATAAACCTGCGCGGCCAGATCGTAACAGTTATTGACCTGCGCAGCAAGTTCAATTATGAAACAGGTGATATAGGCAAGATGTCAAGAATTGTGGTGGTCAGCAGGGGTTCTGAACAGATCGGGCTGTTAGTTGATAATATTGAAGATGCGATGATCGCACGATCTCAGGACATTATGCCTCCCCCATCGAATCTGCGTGGTGCAAACAGATGTTTTTTCTCAGGAGTCTATAAAGCGCCGGAAACGCTTGTAGCTATACTCGATCTTAAAGAGATATTAAAGAAAGACAGCACCGACGAAAACCAGTAAACAGCTCTACTATTTTTAGTTTTTATCAACAAAGGTTTTGGGTCACCGAAGATGTCACAGACACGAGTATTTGTAGTAGATGATTCCGTTGTGTATAGAAAGATACTCATCGATGCCATAAACAGTATACCAAATGTGAGAACTATTGGTGTAGCCGAAAATGGTGAGGAGGCAATTGAAATCATCCCTAAGGTTAAGCCAGACCTAATAACTCTCGATCTGAATATGCCCGTCATGGATGGTCTTGAGACTCTCAAAAAACTACACCACTGTTATCCTGATTTCCGCGCAATCATAGTGAGCACATACACAGAGGAGGGCGCATCGGCTACAATAGAGTCTCTTGAGGCCGGAGCACTCGATTATATCACCAAACCAAACAGTAACGATTATGCACATAATAATCGACTCTTAAAAAAACAGCTGGAAGATATATTCGTCAAATTTTCTTATTTTAAAAAAGATTTTTACAACACCGGTGCAGCAACAAGACAAAAACAACAGTTCACTCCGAGCAGGATACAGCAAAGAAATTTGCTGTATCCTGTTCAACCTCAAGTAGTAGCAATTGCAATATCTACCGGAGGACCAAACGCACTTTCAAAACTACTCCCCCTGTTTCCGCAAACATATCCACTCCCTATTCTTATTGTTCAGCACATGCCAAAACTTTTCACCAACACTCTGGCTCAATCGCTGGATAAAACATGTAAACTTTCTGTTGTTGAAGCACAGGAGGGAATGATTTTAAAAGCAGGGACGGTGTACCTTGCACCGGGTGGATTTCAGATGAAAGTACAGCAAAGAAAACAAACAAACGAGGTTGAAATAAAAATCACTGACGATCCTCCGGAAAATCATTGCAAACCATCGGCTGATTACCTCTTTCGCTCTGTAGCGAAAGTATACCGGCAAGAGGCTGTGGGTGTTATTATGACCGGTATGGGCTCAGATGGTATACTGGGCCTTAGGCTCATGAAAAGGCACGGAGCAAACGTAATTGCTCAGAACAAAGCTACTTGCATAATATACGGAATGCCACGTGAAGCGGTAGAAGCCGGAATTGTTGATTTAGAATTGCCATTGACAGAGATCGCCCACGAGCTGATACGAGCAACAGAAAGATAAACAGATGGGAACCCGGGAACTGCCACCTATTTCCGATACCGAAGCCAATCTTCTGATTAATCTTATCAAAAAAGAGACAGGCGTTCATCTGGACAAAAGCAAAACGTATCTTATTCAGTCCCGACTCGCAAGCCTTATAGAATCGACAGGTATCAAATCATTTTACAATTTATATACTTATGCAGCAAGCGGAAAACACCCCTCAATTGTAAAACAGATAGTCAGTTCGATTACCACTCATGAAACGTTTTTTTTCAGGGAAAGTGCTGTTTACGATAGTCTGATGATCACTATTATTTCAGATATTGTGTCAACAGGCTCAAATTCTTTACGGATATGGAGTGCGGCATGTTCCACCGGACAGGAAGCGTACAGTATTGCAATGGTATGTAAGGAAAAGTTTGACCAGAATACAAATATAGAGATCGTAGGAACTGATATCTGTCATCGTTCCATAGATTTTGCACGAAAAGGAGTATACAGCAGCTTTGAAATAAACCGGGGCATGAGTCCGCAGAGAGCAAGAAGATTTTTCAGACCATGTGAAGGAGGTATGCGGGTTTGTGAGGAACTGCAAAATATGGTCTCATTCAAAACAGGAAACATTTTAAATTCAGCTCTTCACGGCGGAATCTATGACCTTGTTCTGTGCCGCAATGTTGCAATGTATTTCTCCCGTGAGGACCGGACGATTCTGTATGAAAATATTGCTTCAAGACTTAAATCAGGCGGGAAACTGGTTTTAGGCATAACAGAATCCCTTGATGGACTAAGTGACAAGTTCAACAAAACCAATCTCCGTTGCTGTGTGTACTATGTAAAAAAAGAGCGATAACTGCTTTCAGCAGTAAACCCTCCTTCCCTGCTTATCTTTACCTATCCCCAGAAGAGCGTTTACTTATGGAGACATCTTCAGTTGTCACTCTCTGCTCCGTGAGTTGATTAAGCAACGCTGCCTGATTGTTGAGATTTTCAACCGAACCAGCAATCTCCTTTATCTGGTTATTAACTTCGGAGATATTTGAGGCGATTTCCTGTGTACCACTGGCTGAGTAGGTGACATTTTTTGCAATACTGTCAATTCCTTTTGCATTGCGCGAAACGTTATCTGCAATATCTCTGGTAGTGATGGTCTGTTCTTCAACAGCAGCAGCAATAGTGCTGACAAATTCATTGATATTGTTGATAACATCACCAATGTTTTTAATACCCTCAATTGTGGCACCTGTTGATTGTGAGATATTTAGGATTTTGTTTTTAATATCCACAGTAGCTTCATTGGTCTGGCGAGCAAGGTCTTTTACTTCACTGGCAACAACGGCAAAACCTTTGCCCGCATCACCAGCTCTGGCAGCTTCAATCGTGGCATTAAGGGCAAGGAGTTTCGTCTGTTCTGCAATTTCAATTATTGTATCTATTACACTGCTTATGGATTCGCTTGCCTGGGCCAGTAAATCTACTTTGCCTTTCATCTCCTGCACACTCTCGACTGCACTGGAAGTAATGTTTCGGGTCCGTTCAGAATTATTGGCAATCTCCTGAATTGTCTCAGTAAGACCATCGATTGCTTTGTTTATTGAACTCATCACACCCTGAGCATCGGTTACAGATATCGAAACACTATTTACACTGCCAGACACCTGCTGTGCTGCAGCTGATACATTTGACGAATTAGATGCAATACTGCTTGAACGATCTGAAATCGCAAACACCATTTCTGTAAGTTTCTTAACAGATTCTGCAACTTTTTTGTTGTGGTCATGAAGCAGGGCATACTGATTATGCAAACAATTGGAGGGCTGGTTGAGTCCGTTGTAAAGAGCTATGGCCATACCCATACATGATCCGTAACCACAGGCACCACAGTTGTAGATGTCTTCGTCATTATATTTGTTAATACTTTTATAAACTTCCTTAAGTTCACTGTCATGCGGTATTCTGGTTAAATTGTTTGAAGAAAGATTTCTATAGCTTCTGCTGTAAAGATTTGGCTTCCAGTGCTTATTTATCGCATCAGCCAGAGCTTTTTTACCTTTTTTTATTCCATTTATCCCTTTGGATTTGTAATGTTGCTGCATTTTCAGATTTCTCTGTTCTATCAACCATTCGACTTCATCGGCTCCTTTATGAATCGAATCCGTGCCCGTTCCTCCATTACATCCCATCTCACAGTTAAGACAGTCTATAAGAAGCGGGTTGTAACCGGCTCTCACTGACTCTGGAAGTTTCTTGAGATATTCGTAAATGATCTCAGGCCCTTCTATCTTTCTTGAAAAAGAAGCGGCTTCAGGTACTTCACGTAATGCGGTTTGTAAAAGTCCGCCGGGTGTAGAAAAAAGCACAGCACGTTCTGCCGGAGGATTATCATAATCAACTTCATCGTATGATGAAAGCGAGATACGGTTTTTATCAAAATAGCTGTTCAAACTACGATAGGTAACATTGTAATCCCCCAACCCGGTTTCATCGAACTCCCTTTTCTTTGCCATACAGGGTGATATGACTGCAAACATATGATTGCGGTACTGAGGGTAGAACTCTTTTACCATTTTAATGATATGAAGCATAGGGCTGTCTGCTGGGGCGAGATGATCAAGTAATTCCGGTTGATATATCTCAATGTAGTTCACTATGGCCGGACAGGGTTGTGCTATAACCGCTTTGGGTTTGTTTGTTTTTATATGCTCCAGATATGATTTAATTGTAAGCTCTGCGCCAAAGCTGACATCAAAACACGCTTCAATACCGGCACTTTTCATCCAGCCATTAATCCTGAGGTACTGATTGGGAAAATTGGCTGCAATAGCAGGAGCAACAACAGCTACCATCGGTATCTGACCAAGATCACGGAAAAACTGCTCACTGTCATCTATGTAATAACGGGCTTCGTGTGAACATGCTTTTATACAACATCCACATGCAATGCACATATCGGAATTTATTGAAACAACATCAGTTGAACCGTCATTGCAGTACTTCACCGGACAGGCCGCAATACAGGCGTGGCAATTGACACATTTATCCTTGTCTACCATAACTACTTCTGGCAATCTCGAATTCATAAAGTCTCCTGTGTATTTAGAAATTCAATCTGTTGTGCCTTATATATAGTGCAATAATTTTTGTTGAATGTCTATATAATTCGTTTTTTCAGGCCAAATAACCGATGGCGACTTTTCGAATAGAAGAGTCACACTTCTTAATGCAAAAAAAAAGCTGCCCCCCTTTTTGGAGACAGCATGATTTTGTTGATTATTTTTTTAAAAGACGATCCCGATTCCTCTGCAGAATGAGTGTCATTCTGCCCCCCCCCCCCTCGGCGTCGCTGTCTGCCTCGGCTGCGCATCGACATTTGTGGCAAACATACAACTTCTAACTGCTATCCAGCGCCAAATATTCTAAATAAAGAGATTATAGTTGGAATTATCCGCTTCTGCCAGGTACGCTGCTACTCCCCCATACTCAACCCCATCAATCAGTTCCTCCTTTTTTATCCCCATAATATCCATAGACATTGCACAGGCAACAAATTTGATCCCGCTTTTCATCGCCTCCTCCATCAGAACCGGAAGAGAGTAGACATTTTTTTTCTTCATTATACTGCGGATCATTACCGACCCCATGCCCCCCATGTTCATTTTGGACAGAGTGAGCTTCTCAGGTCCCCTGGGCATCATCATCCCGAACATCCGTTCAACAATACTCTTTTTTACCTTTACTTTGTTGTCTTTTCTGAGAAGATTTAACCCCCAGAAGGTGAAAAAGAGTGTTACATTGCTTCCCATTGAGACTGCTCCGTTTGCAATGATAAAAGCCGCTACCATCTTGTCAAAATCGTTGGAGAAGATCACCATGGTTTTGTTGGCGCCTCTGTCGGGCTCAGGGGAACATGCGCTCTGCACAGCCCCCCCTTTTTTTACCGTGGCAGAGTAGACCCCATTTTCAGCCGCCAGAGATACCAGTTTGTGACCCGTGCGACTGCACCACGAGGGGATATCAGCGGCAAAACCCTGGTCGGTTGCTTTAATCTGTATCGCCTGCCCATCAGTTGCAGAATCGATAGCCTCTCGGAGCTTCATCACCGGCCCCGGACACTGAAGTCCGCAGGCGTCGATAGTAACAAGGCTGTCTGATTTAACAGGGGTCTTTGGGCTGACGGTCAAAACAGCCGTCTCTTTCTGTTCATCAGTATATGCCCTGTAGGTTGTAAATCCCCCTGACAGGTTTACCGCCCGGAATCCGTTCTGCAGAAGTATTCTTGTCGCAAGATGCCCCCGCAGACCTACCTGACAATAGACTACCACATTTCTGTTTTTATCCAGTTCATCAAGTCTGCTTCTGAGTTCATTCAGCGGGATATTAACGGCACCCTCTATTGCACCATGCTCCCACTCCGGCACGGTCCGGACATCCACGATCTGTTCCCCCTTTTGTTGCAGAACCTGCACATTTTCGGCATAAAATACCGGAGAGAGACCATTTAGGATATTTTGAGCCACAAATCCGGCGATATTTACCGGATCCTTTGCACTACCATAGGGAGGAGCATAGGCAAGCTCAAGCTCACCAAGGTCATCAACAGTTAATTGATGGCGAATGGCGGTGGCGAATATATCGATTCTTTTATCGACCCCCTTGCTGCCGGTTATCTGTGCCCCCAGAAGCTTTCCGTCTTTGGGGGAAAAGATGATTTTCACCGCCATGGGAGATGCGCCCGGATAATAGGATGCGTGATCAGGAGAGTGGGTGTAGGACTTGAGATAATCGATTCCAAGGTTTACTGCAGTTTTTTCGTTTATACCGGTAACCGCTGCAGTCATGTCAAAGAGTTTACAAATTGAAGTACCCTGTGAGTCTTTGTATCTGGAAGCTATTCCGGCAATGTTATCCGCAACTATGCGCCCCTGACGATTTGCCGGACCGGCAAGTGGAATGTTAACCCTTGCACCGGAGACAAGATGCCTGACCTCTACGGCATCACCCACAGCATAAACCCCCTCCATGTTTGTGAGAAGCGAGTCATCGACCACTATCGCCCCAAACTGGTTGGTTTGAATGCCTGATCCCTCTAAAAATGCAGTATCAGGTTTCACCCCGATAGCCAGAATCACAAGCGCAGCATCAACAGCGTCTCCGCTTTTCAGCTCAGCCCGAATTTTTCCCTCTACTGTATTGGAAAATTTCTGTACCGAATCACCAAGCTTCACATCAACACCATTCATCACCACATGTTCCCTGAGAACACTTGCCATCTCCATATCTGCAGGGGCAAAAATCTGATCCGATGCCTCAACGAGAGTCACTTTTATCCCTTTTGCTGCAAGATTCTCCACCATTTCAAGCCCGATAAAACCTCCTCCCACCACCATTACATCACCCAGAAAACCGGATTTGATGTTTGCGATGATTCGGTCCATGTCTGCAATGGTGCGCAGAGATACCACCTTCTCATTTTCGATCCCCGCAATGGGAGGACGGACCGGTTTTGCACCAGGAGCAAGCACCAGATGGTCGAAACTCTCTTCGTACGTTGAACCATCAGCAATGGCAGTAACGGTTTTTCTGCCCGCATCGACAGCCACAACCTCTGTTTCTGTTCGCACCTCAACATTGAACCGTTCAGAAAACCTCTGAGGGGTCTGAATTATAAGACTGCGCCGGTCCGGTATGCTCCCCCCTATGTGATAAGGAAGCCCGCAATTGGCAAAAGAGATGTACTCACCCTTTTCGAACATAATGATAGAGGCCTCTTCATCGAGCCTGCGCATCCTTGCAACAAAACTCGCTCCGCCTGCAACTCCCCCAACAACCAGAATCTTTTTTCCCTTTGAAATCAAAGTAACACCCTCTGCTTTGTTTGTGATTGAAAAGTGAACAGAAATAGTTTTTTTCTACACCCCAAGAGCCTCAAAATAGGTCTTCTCGGGCTGAACCCCCACAAGCTGCTTTTTGATCTGCCCCTTATCGAAAATAATTACAGTTGGGATACCGGTTATATTGTACTGGGTCGCCACCTGAGGATTTTCATCCACATTGAGCTTGTAAACATTCACCTTTCCTTCAACTTCCTGAGCGATTCTGTCCACGATAGGCCCAAGTATTTTACATGGTCCACACCAGGGGGCCCAGAAATCCACCAGCACCGGCAACTCAGAGTCCAGCACATCCTGCTTGAATGTTGCTTCAGTTGTAACGTTGGCCATTTTTTTCTCCTTTTTTAAGATTAACGGGTATCAAAGTGACACACACCCTGCACAACGAAGCAATGTACATGCCATACCATGAAAGTGGTAAAAACAGCCCCTATTGGTTGAATCAGAGCAAAAAAGAGATTATATTCATTGCAACACCAGCAACACAATGCAACTAATTGCAACACCCATGCAACAGGAGCAACATCAATGAACTGCTTCGCCCAAAACGGACTCTCACAACAGTGCCTCCAGATTGTCCTGCAAACAATTGCCGAAGGACTCTTCATAATCAACACCGAGGGCAAAATCATCTATTGCAACAAAGCCATGGAAAACATGACCGGCCTGTCCTCCGAGGAGCTGATCGGAAAAGAGTGCTGCACGGTTATGGCTAAAAGATGCAACCCGCCTCCCCACTGCCAGCTCTTCTCAAAAGGAGCCATCAATGATTTCGAGTGCACCATAGGGCATGTTTCGGGAGGGGTGATTCCGGTATTGAAGAGTGCCAGGGTACTAACCGACCCTCAGGGCAACATAATGGGCGCTGTCGAAACACTCACCGATATCTCAAAAATTAAAAAAGCCGAAGCACGGCTGCAAAATCTCCAGGCCAGAAACAAAAAACTGAGCGGATTCAAAAAACTTGTAGGCAAAAGCCGTTCAATGCAGCAGCTTTATAATCTGATAGAGCTTGCATCTGCATCCAGGGCCACCGTTTTAATAACCGGTGAAACGGGAACTGGAAAGGAGCTTGTCGCCGATGCGATCCACAGCAGCGGTGAGCGTGACTCCTATCCCCTCATAAAAATAAACTGCTCTGCGATCCCCGAAACCCTTCTTGAAAGTGAGCTTTTCGGGCACGCAAAAGGGGCCTTTACCGGCGCAGTAAAGGATAAACCGGGACGATTTGAACATTGTGACGGCGGCACACTTTTTCTGGATGAAATAGCAGACCTCTCCCCTCTCATACAGGTTAAGTTACTGAGATTTCTTCAGGATAAGAGTTTCGAACGACTCGGCGAGAATGTGACCCGCCAGGCAGATGTGCGGATTATAGCAGCTACCAACCTTGACCTCAGAGAGCTTGTGCAACAGGGGCGTTTCAGAGAGGATCTCTTTTACAGGCTTAAAGTGTTTCCAATCCACACTCCCCCTCTCAGAGAGAGAAAGGAGGACATCGGACGGCTTACCGATCACTTTATAGCCAAATTCAACAACGAGACGGGAAAGAAGATATCGGGGCTGACCCATGATGCCGCTCTGACCCTTATGGATCATTGCTGGCCCGGCAATGTGCGGGAGCTTGAAAATGCAATAGAACATGCCTTTGTTATCTCTCAGAGCGAAAAGATAGACATCTTTGATCTTCCGGTAGAAATACGTAAAATGGAGATCAAAAGAGACTTATGCGGCACAATACCTACCGGGACTATTCAGAATTCGCTTTTCCTGCGACCAAACATCTCTGATGAGCTCATTATCGATACACTCAGGGATTGTGGCGGCAACAGAACCGAAGCGGCAAAACGGCTTGGTATCAACAGGACTACGCTCTGGAGAAAGATGCAGAGAATGAGCCGGTGAGTTTTCTCACGTAGCTCACAAAGATGTAAGGATTTACCGCATGGCCGATCTTACACAATTTCACCAAGCATCTTAAGTTATCGACCGGTTCTCCTCTCTCCATCATATTTTTTATCTTTCAATTTTCCTGTATTTACGATTCTTTTCAGGGAGATTGAATTTCATGAAGGAGAGTTGGAATACAAA
Organism: Chitinispirillum sp.; assembly: GCA_007115975.1. Lineage (GTDB taxonomy): Bacteria > Fibrobacterota > Chitinivibrionia > Chitinivibrionales > Chitinispirillaceae > Chitinispirillum. The sequence goes on along the minus strand of SKJJ01000231.1, from coordinate 20,718 downwards.
TGGTATGTCAGGTTTTATATTACAGGCGGTACAAGGGAGTGGGTGCAGGAACAAACTGTTCGTGCACTGTGTGTGTCCAAAGGAACCGTAACAAACACAATCAAAGGGTTCCAGCAAAGTGGCTTGCCGTGACCACTGCCAGAAGAGGTTAGCGACTCTGTGCTTGAAGCACGGTTGTACCCTGTTAACCACTTGTTTCTGCTATACACAATGAACTGCCGGGAATAGGTTACCTGGAGAAGGACTGGCGTTGTACTTTAATTTAAAGAGTTACAATGTTTGAAAAAAAACAAATATCGGGACACTACTGGCTTTTCATTTCAAGTAATACACCTCTGGCTATAAACAACAGACCAAAAAGGACATTTTGAAACGTGCCTTGAATTTGTAAAAGACAGAAACCTATACGAAAATTAGATTTTGACACAACGGAAATCACATTCTATTTTTTTTGGCATGGTGTTACATATGACACGTTAAAACATTACCCCAATATTTCTACATACCCAAAGAGGTTTTAATGAAAAAAGCAGTTCTCACATTAACCATAGTGCTTGCCGTGACATCTACATTTGCACAGTTGTCCAGACTAAAAAAACCAAAAATAGATCTTCCCATCACCAAAGAAACACCATCTGAACCGGAGAATGAACCTGAGTCTAAGCCTGAGCCGATGCAGGATTATGGCATGACCAGTGATGCGCACGCAAAGTACGCAGGAAAAATTGTGTTCTCTGCACAACCGATACAATTTAAAAGTGAAGATGAATCGCAATTCTCTTCCAATTTTATCTATCCCGACCAAAACCCTTTCTTTATGGCATACTTTCCCAAAAGTATCGCAAACAGATGTCTTGAAGAGCACGGTGTGCTTCCCGATATTGCAAATGCGTACCTCACGGTGAGTTACTATGTTAACGGGAATCCTTCGGGTTTGGTTCAACAGGCATTAAGCGTTTCACAGTTAAACGAGTGGACAGGCTGGTCTGAACCAGAAACACCGCTTGGTACGGATAAGTTTACTCGATCTCAATACATCCATCTTTATAACGACAGTGTGATCACAAAGCTCATTCAACGCTAAAATGAAATCAAAATGGAGATGGGGTACAAAGTGCAGAGTGGTGGTGAGATATACCAGAACATCAACTCTTTGGCAGAAGGGACATTTGTGCTTGTTGCTGCAGAAGGATACAAAAAAGAGTATCAAGCTCCTCCACAGCCGGTGTTCACCGATGCAGATCTTGAAAAGCAGATTCATGATGCCCTTACACAGAAATGGCGCTCTACTACTGTAATCAGAAAAGTTATTCTTACAGAGAAAGAGTGGCGTGTTGAGACCAATGCTCTTGGGGTACCTGTACATAAAGTCCTTCGGGTATATGCAATAACAAACCCAAACCCGGAAAAATATACTCCAGAGGAAGCTTCACACTGCTACGCCACTCCCTATGAGGTTAAACGGGAATATGCCGGTAATGGCCAGTATAGTACTCAAGTCAAGTGGCACAGTTCCGGTGGGAGAGATAATTATGAAGTCGAGTGTCAGTAATATTCCATGACTTCGCTTCCATATTAAACCGCATTATAGAGCTAAGCGCAATATACTGTAAGTTGACGGAACAAGGCATTCTTTACTGCCCCCCCATAAAAACCAAGCAGATTGCGCCTGCTCTATCGAAAATGACTGGCCGGCAGATCCCGCTATTCTCAGAAACTGACCCTGTTTACTTTTTTTTAAGATTATCAAAAAGCTGTTATTTAGGGGAATAAATCCTTCTGTAATCCGAACTTTTTCTTATAGTATATTTTCGGCAATCGGTAAAAAATGCCCTATCTGATATGTGCCCACACTATTTTTTTTAGTCCACCCATGCAAAAGAGATTATAAAAGATGCTTTCCAAGCCCATAATGAAATACCTCGAACAAGAGGAGGCCGGTGTTCTGAGCAGCCTTTTGGCGCAAGCCGGAATAGATTCCACAGTAAAACGACAGGGGCTGCCACGAATCTTTGGCGGTATCTCTAATTACCAGGTGCAGATCGACCCTAAGAATACTGCAAAATCAAAAACCATACTAGATGATTTTAAAAGCAGATCGGCCGAGATACGGGCAGAAAATTTGCACCGTCTTACCACGTTCTGCCCTTCGTGCAATTCTCAGAATATCTATATTGTAGAAAAAACCAACCCCTTGCTAAAGATCTTCTATTTGGGGGTGATAATCCATAAATGCAAAGACTGCTCGGCACAGTGGTACACCTGAAAACAGCACTGGAAAAGTAAGATATGATTCCGCTATTGCACCATTTCAGTCTTGTAGAGAAAAAGCTCCCCCATTTAAGGTTAAGCGCCTGTGCTACCCCTGTTGAATATTTGAAAGAGTTTTCAAAGACAACCGATTCCAAAAAGATATATATCAAGCGGGATGATCTAAGTGGAACAGTGTACGGTGGCAATAAAGTACGTAAGCTTGAATTCCTTCTTGCAGATGCCAAAAACCGGGGAGCAAAACGGGTCATCACTTCGGGAGCAGCAGGCTCAAATCACTGCCTCGCAACTGCCGTCTACGCACAGCAAAGCGGGCTTGGTGCAACCCTGATGCTCTGCGGGCAACCAAACAGCCAGTCGGTTCGCGCTAATCTGCTGACCATGCACGCCACCGGAGCTCAAATCCGCTTTTGCCCATCGTGGGAGCAGCTTTCCCAATCTCTTGAGAATGAGTGTCAAAAATTACAAAAAACCGATGGCGTCTCCCCTTACTTTATTCCTCCGGGTGGGTCATCGCCTGTGGGTGCTGCCGGATTTGTAAATGCTGGGTTTGAACTTGCAGAACAGATAAGGGGCGGGGACATAGCCTGTCCGGACAGGATTTTTCTCCCTCTGGGTACAATGGGAACCGCAGCAGGGCTTCTTTTAGGGTTAAAGGCTGCAGGCCTTGCAATACCTCTGCACCTTGTGCGGGTGGTTCCTTCATTTATAGCAAATGAGACCGCCTTCGGGGCTCTTTTTAGCCAGACAAACCAATATCTTCACGACCTTGATTCTTCATTCAGGATTTTCACAGTAAATGACGAGGACTGTTTTTTCGACCACTCACAGTACGGCGATGGTTACGGGGTACCCTCATCGTGGGGAGAAGTGGTTAGGGAAAAGCTTTTTGGACTGGAGAAGATCGTTCTTGACTTGGTATATAGTGCCAAGGCGTTTGCCGGTTTAAGTTTATATGCGAGCAATTTTTCGGCAAAAGAGACGCTCCTTTTCTGGCACACCAAGAATTCAAAGCATCTGCCGGAGAGGCTCAATTCAGCAGATTACAGCTCTCTACCGTTGCCGTTAAAAGACTACTTCCTTCAGTAAAAAAACTATGGGTATGCACTTGATTGGTGCACCCACTAAAAGTTGTATATCTCTTCTTTCTTTACACTCCGAACACCCTTCTTAACTTGTCCGCAAGTAAATACATCTGTTATCATCTCATGCTCAATGAGCCAGTAAACAATTTTCCTTGACTATTTGATGTTCGTCGATCAAACCTGAGCGTGTACTCATCTAAATAATAGTCCAAGTGTTCATGCGAAACAGCTCCCTGCGGTGTTCCATTAAGGCAGCACTTGAGTAAACTTGCAACAAGATTACAACCCGGCAATAGATTTTCGCCACCATTTGCATCTTTTTTTAGAATTTCCCGTTTTAATCCTATTCCCTCAACTCCGTTGTACGGGATATCTGAAACCCACAGCTCTTACGGGTAAACAATTGGCGCTTTGTACGCCCTGTCTCATTATAATCGCACCTTGGACACACTTGGCCCGTAGACCATCTAATTTGACAATAAATTTTCCAGCAATACTCTTCGTTTTTAAATTGCTGCTCACATTCAATTATGTTCTTTGGGTATTCTTCCATGCCACTAATCCACATAGTGTGACCTGACTACTGGAGTCAAGTGCATACCCCTAACAAGTCATTTAAAATCATCAATTTACACACGATTTAATCGGTAGAGCCAAATAATAAATAAGGGGCCGAACAAATAAATATTCGATATCAATAGTAGGGGTGATATTTACACTTGGTTCTGAAAATGAAATTTCAGCGCATCAATTATCGTAAACGGTATTGTCATGCTGCTGTAATAAAACCCCTAATGGCTGTAACTTCCAAAGACAAACTCCTTCAAACCGAATTTTTAAACCCCGAAAACCTTTGACACATTAAAGTGGGATAGCTATTTTGAGACAAAACAGGAAAACGCTTACCATGACCAAAATTTACTTTTTGCCAATACTGTTACTGGCCACAGCTTCTTGTCTGTGCGGCTTTGATATACCCGAAGAATACAGCGTAGAGGCAGACAGCCTGTTTAACAGCAGTAGAGATGAACAAAATACAATTGTCAGAGTTTTCGAGAATAATAATGGCAATACAGTGTATTATGCCGCAACAGCTAAACTATTTAACCATGATATAGAAACAGTCGCAAAATACCTGACAAATATTATTGGCTATCAGGACTATTTCAGCCTTATAAGGAGAACTGAGCTGATTGAGAATTATAGCAATGAATTGGGCAATGAAACCTATTTTTCAATGGCATCGGTGGCATTTGCCAAAGCGCTGTTTATTGGAAGCCTCGATTCTGTCATAACCAATGACAATGGTGATTTACATATTTATTTCAACAAAAACCATGATAGGGAATTAAACAAAAGATACTACAACAGGGAAAAGGGCATACTGACAGTTGAATTTCATCAATTCAATATGCGATTTAGTTTGAGAAAAACAGATACAAATAAAACCAGAGTGCTTTTAACAGCCGTTACCTCTCCCAAAATATGGATACCCCAATGGCTGTTTCGAATATCCGCAAATACATTTTTTCCGCGTGTATTAACCGATTTTGAAAACTGGTTGAAGGACCTTGTGGAATAATCACTCCTGCCCTATTCAAAAAACAGTATCTCCTGGTTAGTACTAACTACAGGCTTTTTTTTTGGGGGGGGTGCGCCATTATCAGGAATTCTCGTGCAACATGGTTATAAACGCATCCGACCGCTCGTACTCTATGAGAAACTCAGTTTGGAAATTATCAAGATCTGGCTCATCAATAGATAGCCCGGCATTTGCAAATATTTCCCAGAACTCTTCATTATACTCAGGGCATGAGGAACGTCCAGAGTAACCGGTTTCAGTTAGGTGGCACAACATATCACCAAGAGTGACAATTGCAACGAACTCAGGCTTTTCTTTTGCATTCCATGGTTGGTGGTGATATAGGATACTATCGCAAATCAGGGAGGGAAGGTTCCACTTCTCAGCCAGCCAGGCCCCAATGCGTCCGTGCCCCAACCCCAACACTTCTGCTTCTGCTGCTTCAAGCGTTGTACTTTGAGCGAGTTGGAGAATATCGATAAACTCCTGATGAAAGTACTGATTGAGAACGACTTTTCCGATATCATGAAGGAGCCCCGCAACAAACGCCTCGCCAGCATACCGTGACCGTGAGTGTTTTGCAATCATCCGTGCTGCAACCCCGCAGGCTATAGAGTGCTCCCAGAATCGTACGATATCGAAATCGCTGTTGTCTGAAGACTTCTTGAACACATCAAAGACCGATAACCACAGTCCCATATCTTTAACGGTGTTGAAGCCAAGCACAACTATAGCCATGTTGACAGTGGATATTTCCCTTGAAAAGCCGTAGTAGGCACTGTTGGCAAGTTTAAGAATCTTGGCAGTAAGCGCCTGGTCCTGAGAAATCAGTCGCGCAAGAGAGGATGCCGAGGTGCGCGGGTTGTCAATCATCTCCAGCATCTTGGATACTACTGTCGGTAACGTGGGCAACCCGATAATACTCTGGGTTACTCTTTTTATACGCACTGAATCGTTGGATTTTTGAGGCGGTTTCGATTTATCTGAGTTCATCTCACTTCTCTTATGAATAATTTTTCAGGCCTGAAGATCAACAAAAAAACCTTCATCCGATTTTGATTTCCTCTGCCGTTTTTTCTGTTCATCTGTTTGCTCTTTTTGCTGTTTCTTCCCGGAGCCACTCTGCTGCTTTTTGTCCTTTGGGTCAACCTTTTTGCCCTCTGCCTGCTCCGGCTCCACGGGAATCCTTATGCGCTGAAGCAACTCGTCCTGGGAGATCTGGGCATTCTGCCCCTGAAAAACAAGGGGCGCCCGATTATTCTGAGATTGATTTTTCTCAAACTGCGGGACATTGTTCAGAGAGATATGTATATCTACTCCGCTCATACTCCCCTCCTGCGCTCAGGTGTTTATTTTCTGAAGGAGTTTTGTCCTCAGCTTGAGTACCGCCTTTGAATGGATCTGACTGACCCTCGATTCGGTAAGGTCGAGTACAACGCCGATCTCCCTCAATGTCAACTCTTCGTAGTGATAGAGTGCAACAACCAACTTTTCCTTCTCCTGAAGATTGGCAATAGCATCTTTCAATATACTCTTAACTTCTGCAAACCCCAGTGCCTTGAGAGGATTATCACCACCGGGATCTTCAATGGTATCTATGATTCTCAGATCCTTTGCATCGGACCCTCTGTCGGGCATCGCCTCTTCAAGAGATATTATCGTAGTAGGTGTAACTTCAGTGAGCATGCTCTCATACTCATCAATGGATATCCCCAGCTCCTCACAAACCTCATCATCGTAGGGAATACGCCCCAGTTCATTTTCAAGTTTTGAAAAAACCCGCTGAAGCTCCCTTGATTTCTGCCGCACTGAACGGGGAACCCAATCCAATGCCCGCAATTCGTCAAGCACTGCACCGCGGATCTTGTGGCCCGCAAATGTTTCAAATTTAAAGCCCCGCTCCGGTTCAAATGTTTCAACCGCCTTGATCAGACCCATCACCCCCGCACTTAGCAGATCATTGCGGTCAACCGATGAGGGCAAATTAGCAGCCAAGCGGTGAGTGATATACTTTACTATATGCGCATATTCAAGTAGAAGCTTATCTTTTGCCAACTTTGAACCAGTCTGTGTGTACTCACGCCATAAATTTTTAACACTTGCCATTGTAACCTCTTAAGCAATAGTCCGCACCACGACAAACAGAATGTCTTTTCTGTCCCGATACCCTAACGTTTCTCTTTTTTGTTCTTCTTTTTTTTCCCTGAGGGATCATCCTCTTTGGTCTCTGCAGAAGCGAATTCATCCATCAGCAGAGGATTTGTTTTAACCTGATGATTATAGATGTGCTGCAGAATCCCCCCCTCAACCATATTGACAGGATCATTGGGCACATCCTCAACCATACCCTTGAATATGACATCTGCAACAATAAACCCTGCAAACCAAAACAGCGAAGCCGCGACTACACTCTTTACAAGAGCACTAACCATTACCGAAGTATCAAAAAGTCTGGAAAAATCAAGACTTAAAAACAGAGTGGCAAAAAAAGCACTTGCCGCCAAAATCATTGATACCCGCTTTGTCCAGACAACCATCAGCTCTCTCCGCCCTAACAACCTAATTCTTTATACTATTATCATACCCAATTAACCACAGAAAAACAATACATAAGCGCGAAAATGTAGAACAACCTATCCCCCGGAACTCAAACCCGACCACATACGGGTAAAAAAGCTCTGACTCCCTGCGTTTACCACTCCGCAAAGCTTTCTGGCAAGCATCCCCACTTTGAGCACATATTTGCTGTTGGGACACTCCTTTGCCAGCAGTTTCTGCGTCCGCACATTGCGTTTGAGATCCCGGTCGCTGTACAGTACGCTCACCAGTTCCAAAGGTCTTTTTAAGAATTTTATCACTAATGTATTGAGTCTGTCAAATGTTTCTGCACCTTCCTTATCAGAAGACACCATATTCACTATCACCTGAATTTTTGTGCAGCCTCTTTCATATAGAATCTTGACCATCGCATAGGCATCAGCCAACGATGTAGGATCCGGGGTCATTACAAGCAGTGCAACATCTGCACTGGAAGCAAAATGGGTCACCACCGACCCAATACCAGCCCCGGTGTCGATAAGCAGATAGTCATACTGCTGTTCAAGACCCATAAAATCCAGCCGCAACCGTTCAAGGCGCCCGGTGTCGATATTGGCAAGAGCTTCCAACCCTGAAGCACCGGGAATTAAGTCAAAATTACCGGGCGCAGTTATGATGGTATCATTTATCGAACACTCTCCGGAGACTGCATCAGAGATGTTTTTTTGGGGGGCAATACCCAGAAGAATATGGATATTAGCCAGACCCAAGTCCGCATCCAGAAGCAGTACCTTTTTTCGCAGTGCTGCCAGAGCGGTTGCAAGACAGAGTGAAAAAGTAGTCTTCCCTACTCCCCCCTTGCCACTTGTGACTGCCAGACTTCTGCAGTTTTTATTTGAGGCACTGTTTTGAGAACCTGCTGGCTGACGGCGGATGTTGCTGTTTTTTACCATGTCCCGTAAGCGCTGAGCCTGATCATTCACAGTGTACGTCCTTCCATCAGGCGTTGAACAAATTTACCGGGCTGGGCCAGTTCAATATCATCCGGTACACTTTGACCAAAAGTAAAATAGGAGATCGGGACAGCACTTTCACACACGACATTATAGATATTTCCAAGACGCACCGTTTCATCAAGTTTGGTAAATATCAGACGGTTAACACCAAGGGGACGATAGAGGGTTATGTTTTCCAAAAGGTCCGAATCCTTTGTGGTGGCACTTAAGACAAGGTGTGTCTCATCAGGCCGCAATACCGACATCATCTCTCTAAGCTCCTGCATGTGTTCGCTGTTCCTCTGACTTCTGCCGGCGGTATCGATAAATACCACCTCATCATCCTGGCACCCCTTAAGAGCTGTGCAGATCTCCTCTGGTGAAAACACCACCTGCAATCCTACCTTTACAATATCTGCAAACATGCGAATCTGCTCAATTGCAGCAATTCTATAGGTATCGGCAGTGATAATCGAGACTCTTTTACCCTTGTTAAGGCAGCAGTGAGCAGCGAGTTTGGCAAGGGTAGTTGTTTTACCCGATCCCGTGGGACCGACAAATGCAACTATCAGTGGCCCATTTTTCTTCAGCTTCAGCGGTCCGGAAACAGGGAACTGTGTGCTTAAGGCTGCAGCAATCTTTTTCTCAAAATCAACATCCGATACAAAACCACTGCCCTGAATCGAGCTCACAAGTCGCTTTGCAAGCGATTCCCTCACTTCTGAATCGGTCAGCCTGGTGATTACCGCCTCCCACCCTGCAGACAAAACAGACACACTGCTTTTAGGATTAGTACCATTGGAGATCAGCGATTTAACCAGATCCTTGAGCTCCCGGACATTCTCTTTGAGTTCAAGGATCTCCTTCTTACTCTCGGTAGCGCCAGTGGGAGAAACCGCAGCCCGTTGAGGTGTTGAAACAGAATGGGTAGCTGTAAAACTCCTTTTGGTAGCAAGGTTTTCAAGTGAACTCTTCTGAGAAGACAGAGCTGCCGGTTTTTCAGGCGGTGGTCTTGGGTAAGAACGTGGGCGCCTGTCATACACGCCCAGATCATTCATCTGCAACGGCGGAAACACCGATTTGCGTTTTGCTGCGGCCTCTTCATCTACAGCAGCTGTTACCTCTATCTCCTCCTGCCCGGCAATACCAAACACCTTTTTGGGCAGTTTTCTGGTCTTCAGAATGATCGCCTCTTCACCAAGCTCTTCTTTTATCTGAAGCAACGCCTCACGCATGCTCCTTGCAATGTACTTCTTTATTCTCATTTCTCTCCCATTTTCCGGCTACCCCTCGCAGCTCTATTGAGACTGCTGACTATCAAGGGACACCATACCCATTGATCGTATTTCTACTCCCGGTACAATTTCATTGTAAGAAAGGACAATCAGCTCACGGTGACTTGTCTCGGTAAGGCGCTTTAACTGTGCCCGTATAGTCGGAGAACCGATCACAACCGGCAGTTCTCCATGACTTTTAACCGATTCAACCTGCTCTGCAAAAGCCGTCAGCACCCTACTCACATCCGATGGTGACAGTGCAAAACGCATCCCCCCGTCACTCTCCTGTATCGCTCCCTCAAGACGCGCTTCAAGATTGGGGTCAATCGTTATAACCGGTATCACCCCATCATCATTTTTATAAACATCACAGATCTGCGGTGCAAGTGCATTACGAACATATTCGGTAAGAATATCAGGATTTTTGCTTCTTGGCGCCACATCTGCAAGTGTCTCCAGTATCAAAGTCAGATCCCGGACTGAAACTTTTTCCCGTAAAAGATTCTGAAGAACCTTGTGAATCTCTCCCACATTCAACAGGCCGGGTATCAGTTCATCAACAACGGTGGAACTGTGTTCCTTGACATTATCAATAAGCATCCGGACATCCTGCCTTGTGATAAGCTCGTGTCCGTGGGCTTTAATGACTTCGGTGAGATGAGTGGCAAGCACTGCTGCAAGCTCAACCACCGTGTAACCGTTAAGCTCAGCGTCCTCCTTCTGACTCTCTGTTATCCACAGTGCAGGAAGTCCAAACGCAGGCTCAACAGTAGGCACTCCGCGAATCTGTTTGGTTACTGTCCCCGGATCCATTGCCAGATAAGCCCCGCTCATCAACTCTCCCTGCCCTGCCACAATCGTACGTATCTTGATCCTGTAATCATTGGACTTTATCTGTATATTGTCTCTTATGCGGATGGGAGGGATAATTATACCAAGCTCAGTTGCAAGTTGCCTGCGGATCATAGTGATGCGGTCGAGAAGATCACCACCCTGTTTTACGTCCACAAGTGCAATGAGCCCGTAGCCGATCTCAAGTTCCATGGGATCAACATGCAGATAATCCTCCACCCGCTCCTCCTTGGGTTCTTGCTCAACTCTGGGTTCCTCAAGTTTTCTTTTTTCCTCTTTAGTCCTCTGAATACCCATATAAGCAGCCACAATAGAGACCACACCAAGCATGATAAAGGGGATCTTTGGAAATCCCGGTATTGCCGCAAAAAACAGCATCATTCCACCGGCAACCCCTAAAACACGTGGATTGGAGAAGAGCTGAGAGGTTATCTCCTGTCCAAGATCAGTCTGGGATGCTGCGCGACTGACCAGTATACCGGCACCGGTGGAGATCATGAGAGCAGGAATCTGGGACACCAGTCCATCACCAATACTCAGAATGGTGTAGGTTGAGATCGCCTCACCAAAATCCATCCCCATCTGCGCAACACCAATGATAAAGCCGCCGATAATATTGATGATGGTAATAAGAATGCCCGCAATTGCATCTCCTCTGACAAACTTCGAAGCTCCATCCATGGCTCCATAGAAATCGGATTCTCTTGACACATGTAATCTGCGGCTGCGCGCCTGTTCCTCTGTTAACAATCCGGCATTAAGGTCGGCATCAATCGCCATCTGCTTTCCCGGCATCGCATCAAGCGTAAAACGGGCGGCTACTTCAGCAATACGACCGGCACCTTTGGTTATCACAACAAACTGAATTATCACCAGTATGAGAAATATGATAAATCCTACCACCATGTTACCACTGGCCACAAAAGAGCCAAAAACACTAACCACCTGTCCGGCATCCGCCTGGCTGAGAATAAGGCGTGTAGTGGCAACATTCAGCGACAAACGAAACAGGGTGACAGTCAGCAAAAGCGATGGGAAAACGGAAAACTCAAGAGCCTCCTTGTTGTACATCGACACAAGCAGGATAATGAGTGCAACACACAAATTCAGCGAAAGCAGAAGATCCATCAGCATAGTCGGAATGGGTATGATCATCACGATCAGAATACCAACAACACCAAGCACGATAATCAAATCACGCTGCTTTGCCAGTGTCCCCATTACAGAGCCAACAGAAGATGACAAACCCGATGTGTTCATCAGTTCAATGTACCTTTACTTCTACAGAGAAAACATCCGTAATTAAACAATTCATAAAATACACCATTCCAAGGCGTTATAACAGGGTTGGGGTTTCATTTTTCAGGGTTCAGGGATCAAAACACCAGTCGTTGCTGCCACGCTACGCTCTCAGTAGTCCCGGTGTAAAATCTGGATTCTTATTGTCTGTGTCAAAGCATTCCTGTTTTTTCGTTCCCCCTCGTCCCCTCAACACTCCCCCTACGCTGCCTCCCTGTTCTTCAACTTGAACACATACGCCATAATCTCAGCCACCGCAGTAAAAAACTCCAGCGGAATGGCAAAACCCACATCAACTTTATCGTACATTGCCCTTGCAAGCGGCTTGTCCTCCACAATGGGGATATCGTGGTCTGTGGCGAGTTTTTTGATCCTTTCGGCCGCGACTCTCTTTCCCTTTGCAACGACCACCGGAGCCTCATTCTCCTGGGGATCATAGCGTAAAGCAATTGCGATATAGGTCGGGTTGGTAACCACAACAGTCGCTTTTGGCACCTCCTCCATCATTCGCCTTCTTGCCATCTCTCTTTGGATAGAACGAATCCTGGCTTTGATCTGCGGATCACCCTCCATCTGCTTTCGTTCCTCTTTTACCTCCTGCTTTGTCATTTTCAATTTTTTCTCATGTTCATAGCGCTGATATGCATAGTCAAGTATTGCAATAATTATAAGTGCCAGTGCCACCCTGAGAATAATCTTGAAGGCACTCTGAAGAATAAAATGCCAGATAACAAGAACAGAGGTATCTGCCAGCATGAGCATCGCGTCATATTCACCCCTGACGGTGAAATAAGCAACTGCAATGATAATGGTAAGTTTCAGGATATTTTTCACCATCTCCACCAGTGAACGCAGGGCCAGAAGCTTTTTTGCACCGGCAATGGGATCAAGTTTTTCTAACTTAGGCTCCAGCGGTTTAAGCGTGAAAAGGAAACCGATCTGAATAATATTTGCGGTGACACCAATCACCAGAATGCTTCCTGCAATGGGCATTATAAACATCACACCCATGACAACCATTTCCCTTGTTAACTCAATGGCATATTCAAAGCTCATCTCTGTAGTGGAAGCCAAATGCAGGTATTCCCGTATACTGCGGCTGATTCTGTTTATCAGCCAGGGTCCCACAAGCCGCATCATAAAAAGAGCAGTGACAAGCACCAGTACAGAATTGACCTCTGTACTTTTTGCTACTGTCCCCTTCTCCCGTGAGTCCTGCCGCCGCTTCTCCGATGGCGATTCGGACTTTTCTTCTGAGGGTTCTTCTGCCATTGACAACCAATCCTTACCTTAAAATTACGCCAAAGCTCCACGACGCCCCGAATCTATCAGTTCAGGCCATCAAGTATAATAAGGTCCAGATATCCTCCACAAGGCCGTTGACCATCCTTCTGAACATTGATGCAAGCATTGGCAACGCTATAAACAGCGTACTCAAACCCAGCAGTACTTTCATGGGTAAACCGACAAAGAATATATTTATCTGAGGAACGGTTCTGGCAATAATCCCCATACTGATCTCTGTGAGAAGAAGCGTGACAAAAATCGGGGCCGAAAGCCGCAGTCCCACTACAAAAATATCACTTATCATCAGTGTGATATGTTCAGAAAGAGCACCAGCAGGAAACTGAGCTCCCATAAGCGGGATCAGCTCAAAACTCTTGCTCATTGCAAGGAGCAGGAAATAGTGACCGTTAAACAGAAGGAAAAGTATTGTAAAGAGTATGATCTGGAACTGTCCGAGGGCGGTTACTTGCTCGTTTGTAAAAGGGTCGGCAAGCTCCACAAATCCAAACCCCATCTCTGTGTCGATAAGACGTCCTGCAAACTGCACGGCAGTAAAAAGAAATGAGGCCACAAAGCCGATAGCAAGACCCACCATTGCCTCCTTGAACACCAGAAGGATAAACATCCCCATAGAAAAGTGGGCAGGCATTGCTGGCAAGCCTGAAGCAAGAACGGTTGCAAAGAGTACAAAGGAGAGAATAAGCGACAGTGCAGCTTTGACCAACAGCGGTATATAGGGGGCACCGAAAATCGGCAGCAGCGCAATCATTGTACTGATGCGAACAAACATAAGCAACACATACTGCACATGCTCTATTGAGAACATCAAATCAGTCATTCTAATGCCCTACCCTGCCGATAAGGTCAAAAAGCCCATAGGTGTATTCGATCATCTTGAGCACCATCCAGGGCATAAGCATAATCAATACCGCAACGATCCCCAGAATCTTGGGGATAAAGGTCAGGGTCATTTCGTGAATCTGAGTCACCGCCTGAAAGACACCAACAAACAGACCGATAAAGAGCCCGACCAAAAGCATCGGACCGGAAATAAGCAGAGTAATGTACAATGCCTGACGTCCTATGTCAACAACTGCTGAAGGGTCCACGCTGTGCAGCTCCTCTTATTAGTTAAACGAAACGACCAATTGACGCACCAGCAAATGCCAACCATCAACAAGAACGAACAGTATTATCTTGAAAGGCATCGATATCATTACCGGTGGCAGCATCATCATTCCCATCGACAACAACACACTGGCTACAATCATATCAATCACCAAAAAGGGAATAAAGAGAATAAAGCCGATAACAAAGCCTGTTTTCAATTCACTGGTGATAAATGCCGGAACAATTACCTGTAAAGGCAAATCATCAATATTTCTGGGTGCAGGAGTTCCCGAGATACGCACAAAAAGTGCGATATCCTTTTCGCTGACTTGTCTGAGCATAAAGTTGCGTATCGGTCTGCTTGCGCTCTCAAGAGCCTCTGCCCACTCTATCTCCTCTGCCAGATAGGGCTGAATCGCCGTATCATTCATCTCTGTAATAACCGGCGCCATGATAAAAAAGGTAAGAAACAGAGCCAGCCCCACCATCACCTGATCAGGAGGCATGGTCTGGGTGCCGAGTGCACGGCGAATAAACGACAGCACGATCACTATCCTCACAAACGAGGTTACCATTATAAGAATGGATGGAGCAAGGGCGAGAATTGTAATAAGGAACAGCACCTGAAGGGCCACTGCCACTTCCCCTGGGTTACTGGTATCCGCAACCGATAAACTCAGCGTTGGAATGGACTGGGCCTGCAGGGCACCAACCACCGGTCCCAGTACAATAAATGAGAGCAGAAGAAGAATTCTCAATCGGTTAAGAAAACGTTTTTGTGTCAATTTTCTTTTAAAGGTCATCCAAATCTCTGCCGATAGAGATAGAGGAGTAGTAGAGAGTGGTTGAGAAGTCATGGCGATTTTTTAATCTTTCCCATAAAGCTGTTAAATGCATCCTTGAACTGAACAATCGAAGTACCTTCCTTGCTGCTTGCAATTATATCGATGGCGTTCTGTCCCTCTATTTTATCAAGTAAGACGATTGAACCCGGCGTCTGCCCAAGCAGGTATACACAATCCATAACCCGTATCAACATGGCATTTCTGTTCTGACCAAACCCGACAACTTCAAGAATATCCATGCTCGCGCCCCCGCCGATTTTCGAAGCACCTGCCAGGCCGGTTTTTTTGATAAACCAGGCGACCCCAAAAATAAGAGCGATTATTATGGCAAGATACCCAATTATACGCAAAATAACCAGTGCATAGGGGGTATCGTTACCAAACTGAACACCTTGAGACAGTTCCTGCTGATCGGTACCGGCAGCACCAGAACCAAACTGTTCACGGGACTGAAGCTCCCTGTTTATTGAACCGATGAACCGTTCCTCATCAAAATCGTCTGAATAGACAGAGGACAGACAGAGAAACATCATACAAAAAGAGAGCGGTACAAACAGACGGCAGAGACGTTTGCAAATTCCCATCATTTCCCCCAAAACCCTTTCCTGAATTTTTTATTACACTCTGATTTATCGTAAACTTTTTATACGTTCTTCAGGAGAAACGAGTGAAACGATTCGTATCCCGAAACTTTCATCCACCACCACCACTTCCCCCTTTGCAACGACCTTGTCATTCACAAGTAAATCAACCGGTTCCCCGGCCATTCTTTCAAGTTCCACTATCGATCCGGGAGACAGCTCAAGGATTCTCTTAATAGAGAGCGTCGATCTGCCCAACTCTATACTCACATCAAGATTGATATCCATTAGCAGGTCTATGTTTTCCCTTGATCCCCCAAGGGTGCTATTCACTCCCGATGAACTCCCAAAATCTGCATCACTGAAATCAGAAGAGACCTGCGAGAGCTCATCTAACTCCGCCTCATTAAGCCCGACAGAATCACCGGAAACGGCGGTATATTTTTCAGTTATCTGAGTGGCAAGTTCCTCAGGAATCAAGAGCGCCACATGGGATTCAAGCTGATCTTCAACCGTAAGTTTAGCTATTGCCATGTCAAGAGAGTCGGGCGGAAAAGGTGGGTCGTTTAAGTCAAACTCAGTTACTTCAATACTGCCAGTGGAGATCTGCTGACCCAATTCCAGGCCATAAGCGGTGGAGAATGCTCCCATAACCTGATTGAACAACTCACCGATAGCATCCTTATGGTCATCATTGTAATCGGCACTCCCATCACCCATCATCATAAGATCAGAGAGCACAGCGACATCTTTTTTCTGAATAATCAAATACATCTGCCCGGTAAGTCCGGTGTTGAACTCCATTGACAGCGACAGCACTACCGCCTCAAGTTTCTCCTGGATAACAGAGAAGTCGGCCTTCTCACACAACTCCGCAGTAAGCTTGAGCTCTTTATTGAGCACCGTTGAGACAACACTCTCACCATGAACACAGAAAAGATCAAACATCGCACTCAGCGCAGGATAGCGCATATCACTATTTGAGCTGCCCGCTCCCCCGCCGTCTCCATCATCCAGTGCACCGGATAATAAACTGTCAATTTGATCCTGTGATAGATAGTCACTCATCGCAGCCCGGTACCTCCTCTTGAAGTATTCTGGTGATTTTTGCAGCCTTTTTTCTCCCCACTACTCCCGGACGAGCTGCCATTTTTGTTTTGCCCTCTATCTGCACCATAAGATCACTGTCGTAAGGTTTGTTTAAACAGAGGACATCGCCCTTTTGCAGTTGAAGCAGATCTCTTATCTTCAGGTTGGTTTTACCGATAACGGTTTGAAGAGTCAGATTGATATCATTAATCTCCTGCTCGAGCATCTCCCTTGTCTCTTTTGTTGAAGAGCTCTGGGAGGACATCCAGTTCTCACCGGAAAGATTATTCAACACACTCTCAAGGAGCATATACGGAAAGCAGATACTCATCAGTCCCGATGCATTCTGCATCCTGACCTCCAGAGAGATCAGGATAACCGTCTCCCCCGGTGGTGCAATCTGAACAAACTGGGGATTGGTCTCATAGGCATCAACCTTGGGGTTAAATGAACCTATATGCCCCCATACATCTTTGAGATCGCTTAATCCCCTCTCCACAATGCGATGTATGACATTCTGCTCAATAAGAGTCATCTCCCTGTTTTGCTCTGAAGGCCGGCCCTGCCCTCCAAACAGACGGTCGATGATAAAAAAGACCAGCGAAGGGTTGATCTCCATAATTGCACTGCCTTCAAGAGGCTCCATATCAAAGACGTAAATACAGCTTGGATTAGAGATGGACATTACGAATTCTGAATAGGTAAGCTGATCGACACTGACCAACTCTATCTCAACAAATGTTCTTAAAAAATTGGTCAAGGATGTTGAAAACTGTCGCGCGTACCCCTCGTGAAGATTCTGAAGCGTACGCATCTGGTCCTTTGATACCCGGTCTGGCCTTCTGAAATCATAAAGCGACAACGCCTTGTCAGAATCAGAGGAATCATAACCACTGTCCATATCAAGAGGTGCAGAGTTATCACTGTCACCACCGGATGAAACAGCATTGAGAAGAGCATCAACCTCTTCCTGTGAGAGTATGTCACTCACCGTTTTACCCCCGAATCACTGTATAATATAATCCACAAACAATACATCACGAACCTCTCCGACCTTCGGCGGCAATGAATTATTTACAAGCCTTAAAAGATCTTTACGGATTTTGTTACGTGCCTCAGGATCAGTCACCTCAAACAGTGTCAAAGTTGACATGTGCCCCAGAAACAGGTCTCTTAAACGCGGCGAACGCCTTTCAAGCTCAGCCCCAAGGCTTGGATAACGATTGCCGTCGAACTCAAAAATAATAGATGCTTTAAGGAAGCGCTCACCATGAGTGCCGGCAATGTTCACAACGCCTTCGATGGGTACCTCTGAGATTGCACCAACCTCTGTAGCCTTCTCCATGGCTACCCGCAGCGAATCTTCATGAGCCCGTGCGGCTTTAAGCTCAGAATCCTGGGGACGAGTAAACTGAAACAGCAAAAAAGCCATCACCGTATTTAACAACAGTACTCCTGCAAGTATTCCGAAAAAAAGTGGTTTGTTGCCCGAAGCTTTTTTTTCATCCCTGTCCTTTTTCACTGCATTTTCTTCATTTTTTTCATTCATATCCATACTCCAAAAAGATAATTATCTCAAAAAAATCAGCTCTCTTTACGCTGAATGTAATCTACATATATCTCTATTCTTCTGTTCTTTCTTCTGTTCTGCGCAGAAGTATTTGGAACAAGAGGACGATATTCTGCATATCCCACTGCGCTGAGTGTGGAGGGATCTATTCCGCCCCGTTCAGCCAAAAACCGCACCACATTGAGCGCCCGTGCTGAGGATAACTCCCAGTTTGAGGGAAACCGGGCAGTTCTAATAGGCAAATCATCGGTATGTCCCTCTACCCGTATCTGAGAACCCTCTGCTTTGCTAATTGTGTTTGCGATTTCATGCAATGTGCTGATCAGCTCCGGTTGTATATCCGCCTGACCCAGGTTAAACCCTATGGGGTCAGCGATCTTTATGGCGATACCGGTCTCTGTCACCTCTACCTTTATCGCTTCATCCAAACCGTCCTGCTTAACCGTGCGCCTTATCCGCCGCGCGGCATCTATGGCCATACGCTTGTTCTGTTCATCTCCGCCCAGACGAGGAACTAAAATATCCCGTGTAATCAGAATAGAGGGAAATGATTCAAGAACGCCACTAAAAGCATTCTGAAAAGAGGATGCAGCCACATGAAACTTTGCAGGATCGATTGTCGACATTGCCAGCAACATCACAAAGAAACAGAGCAACAATGTACACATATCACCCCAGGTGGTCATGAACGCAGGAGCACCTTTTGGCGGATCCTCTTTTTTCTTATCCCGAGCCATTAACCCTTTTCCTTCATTGCTGAGGCCCGTAAACCAGGCTCCAGAAACGCAGTCAGTTTCTGCTCTACAATACGGGGATTATCACCCGACTGCAGCGACATTATCCCCTCAAGCATCAACTCTTTTATCAATATTTCTTTTCTTGAATACCCCTTTAACTTCTCCACAATAGGCAAACAGACTACATTTGCCAGCATCGATCCATACAGCGTAGTGATAAGGGCAACAGCCATATTGGGACCGATCGACTCAACATCAGACATGCTCCCAAGCATCAACACCAACCCGATCAGTGTACCAATCATCCCAAACGAGGGCCCCATTGTGGCAAGAAAATCAAACAGTTTCACCCCTTCATCATGACGCGCTTCAGTAAACGCTATCTCAGTACTGAGTATGTCTTTTATAAGCTCAGGTTCGGTGCCGTCAACTGCAAGCTGTATACCCTTTTTCAAAAACTCATCCGTAATCTCCAAAGCTCTGGCTTCCAGTGCAAGAATCCCCTCTCTTCGGGCCTGCTCAGCAAACTCTACTAATTGCTTTATGATATCAATGGGTGTGGAATTATTAACAAAGAAGGCATTTTTCACCACACCGATTGAGTTGAGTACTTTTTTTGCCGGAAAAGCTGCAACTGTAGCCGACACAGCACCTCCAACAGTAATCAGCATCGATGGAGGATCGATGAAAGCCGCCAGATTGGGAAGCTGAATCCCAAAAACTATCAATATTACCGCACCCGCAAATCCGATAATCGTGGCCAGGTCCATACTACCCGACTCCTTTTCCTGTCAAAGTTTCAACCCCTGTTTTCACTCAGATTGCCCTTTGCTGCTCTGAGCATTGACAATCTGAATACTCTGGTTGCAAAGCTGACGATACTTGACCGTTTTACGAACCAGCTCCTCAATGCCGTTCTGGACCATAATTTTCCTGCCGGTCGTCAGAGTAACCATCGTATCAGGTGTAGACTCGATCGTTTCAATCAAATCAGCATTGAGTATAAATTCCTGATTATTAAGTCGCCTGAGTGCTATCACCGCTCTCTCCTCACTGGTTTTTGCTGTAACTCTTTAATATTCAAGATTATATCATTATTCCCGCACAGGATGCAACACTATTTCACCCCTAAAAAGGAGCAGCCCTCAGGCCGCTCCATAATCTAATTATTACCTCACCAACTGCACCAGTTCCTGGAGCAGAGAATCACTGGTGGTGATTACCCGTGCATTTGCCTGATAACCACGCTGGGTTGTAATCATGTCGGTGAACTCTGTAGCCAACTCAACATTTGACATCTCAAGTGCACCGGGTTTGATCTTGGTCGAAGAGCTTACGCCGGGCCTCAGCAAAACCGCCTCACCGGAGTTGTTGGAGACAGCAAACATACTGTCACTGACGCGCATCAAACCGGCTGGATTGTTGAATTCTGCCACATGAATAAGAGCTATCGACTTATTTACTCCATTGCTGTAAATTCCACTGATCTCGCCCTTTTCATCAATTGATATCTCCTGGAGTCTTCCCATGGAATAACCATCCTGTTCGCGGGCAACGGTACTTGACGGTGCACGGAACTGAGTGATCCCCTGAAATGAAC
>SKJJ01000076.1 GCA_007115975.1 Chitinispirillum sp. | reverse complement strand
CTGGAGCAAAGAAAAGACTCGCTGAGAGAAAATCACCCGATACCGCAACTGAAAAAAATCTCGGGGACAACATCCCCGCACCGGTCACTCCCTGCCAAAATGAGAGTATTAAAAAAGAGCTCGAAAAAATCCTTTGTGATCTTAAGAGCTGAAGGAGTAAGGGAAAGAGACCGCTCCACTCCATGCGGCAGAATCACAAAGCCTCCTGTGGCTTCGGCAGATAAGCCGCCCGATAAAAGTCACCTGCTGTGTCCGGGCCGGATCGGGCATAACCAAATCATCTGTATTCAATTCGCCACCGCCTCAACTTGCCTCTATCTGATCTCAACTCTCGAAAGACAAATACCAAGGTTTCGGGTGTCAAGACTGAGCCCAAGATCAAACTCTGCTATTGTTGCATCCGGTAAATCGAATATAAACGTCAACTGTTCCCTTGCTACAGTGAGCTGCGCAGGAACTACAACGGTATGGCGCTGTTCCACCGAACTTACAACCCACTTATCAAGCAGTTCCCCTTCCATGATGACATTTACGGTCTGGGCAGAAAAATGGTTCTTAGCCGTAAATGCCTTAAGGTAGAAAGAGACCTCAACAGCTGAATCCACAGGCTCCCTAAAAGTAATATTCAATGCAGCTTTTTTCTCTTTGGACCAGGTACCATTTGTTTCGGGATTGCACCACCCGTAAAGTAACGACTCTTTATGGGTGGTGCCTTTGAAACACAGCACATCTCCTCTGCCGTATTCCTGCGCAAGTGTGTTCATACCCTTTGGTTCCTCAACACTTTCAGGACGGAAGTAATTCCCCGTTGCGTACCAGTTCTGGGGAAACCAGCTATGACCGTAAAGTTCATACTCCTTCAATACCGGCAGATACTGCTTATCCCACGATTTAAACTCATAGAACAGATAGCGCCTCGTCTGATTGTCGCAGCTGTGGGCCTTGAGGATATTGCAGCCGTTAATCTGGGGGTTAAATCCGGCTTCATCAGAAATGGTGTAGGCAATGTCGCTCAGAGATACCGGCAGATCAGAAGTGAGGAGGGCCCCGGACTCTCCAAAAGGCTTTATGAGTATGAGGGGGAGAGCGGATTCGAGGTGCTTGTCGGCGATGCTCTTGGAGTTGGTATCCGGTCTCCCAAGGTGAGCGGGAAGTGTCGTGTAGTTTACCCCCGGAGCGTAATCGCCACCTCCATGATCGGAAATAACCAGCAGCATCGAATTGTCGTAGATCGCAAGCTCTTTTAACATGTCAATCAATCGTCTTGTTACTTCAAGGGATGCAACGGAGTGTCGGACAAAACCGTCCCGCGTTAACGGCAGGCGTTCAGTTTCCAGGTTTTCTGTTAAAAGGAAAGGTTCATGTGGAATTGGGAGGTGGTACATTTTAAATGCAGGAGTTTGCACCGAAACCTGTGCGTGTTGGGAAAGGTTTATGAGAAAGTCTAGTGCATAGTGGAAATGTCTGGCTTTAAACAACCCCTTTGTCCGATATCTCAGGAACGTGTATACTCTTTTAAATCCGCGAGAGAACTGTAATTGGTAGTTGTTAAGAAAAAAGGGTTTGATACTATGTGGAACAGATCGGAAAAGACCTAAGTCCAAGGCCTTACCTGCTTCCCTCATCAGTTCTTCGGGCGCTAATTTTTGGTGTATGTTGTCTGCCAGTGATTCTGAAAGATGAATGGTACGTGGTGCCCATGGGAAAAGATCCACTCTCCATCCTGCGTTCATCATGTTATTGGTGATAGAGGAGGTGGTAAAAGATTTTTCAAGAAATTGCTGAATCGGGGAGTCGTTTTCGTACCACTCCCCGGTAAGTAGAAGTGGTATCGTTGCATACGTTTTAGAGTAGGCAGAGGAGGCATTTCTGAAAAAAGTAAACCCATCAAACACCTGATTGTATTCAGGATTATCAGATAGTATCTCCTGCATTACGTCAGCCTGAAAAGCATCGAGAATTATAATGATAATATTTTTCTCTTCAGAGAAGGAAAACTTATGTGATTCACTGAGGTGATACCGGTGCGCCCGGGGCGGTTGTGGCGCGCTCTTTATTTCGACCAATAGTGCTGCTGATTGAATTATCATTAATGTCAAGGCAAATTTCAGGGCGTGTTTGGTTAGGGTATTGTGGAATAGGATCGATGCGCCAAGTACTGTTATCCAGATCAGGGCATCGATACTACCGGGTATCCACATCCCCAGCCAGTCTATTTGACTTCCGTCCAATACTCCGTAATTCCACACCAGTATAGTGCTTTGTAACCAAAACAGAAGAGTAAAAGCGGTAAAGAGGGCGATAAACAGGGTGTACATTTTTTGAGAGATAACCATAAGAAAAAGAGCGGTTCCAAGCCATAATACTATAGCAATTGGCAGCACAACGGAGAGAACTGCTCTGAGGGAAATGGTAAACTCAAGTGCATTACCCAGAAAAATCATTGAGGAGGTAAAGCACAACGGAGTTGCAATCAGAGCAAGGGAAACAATCAAAGAGCACAGGACTCTGTTTTTATAAGCGAAATGGATCTTTTTCATGAAAACCCTGTTGTTGATTGAACTGAATATAAAATTAGTAAAACAATGCCCTGAGATGCTGGCCTACTGCAAGTAAGTACCCGGCAGGCACAACTGTTTTCGGCTCTTCCAGCTTTAGTGTGGGAATATGTACCCATGGTTTATACTTGCCTGTGTTGATAAATTTACCTGCACTCTTCTCCAAAGAGCCTTTTTTCTGACCGTCCGAGGCTCTTTTTTCTGTGGCTTGTAAAAATGGCTGGTTTTTTTCAGTATGAGGGTTGTTGCCCCATGGTTGCATCAAATGCTTGTGTCCGAAGTGCCGCCCAGCTTATACTGTCAACTTACCTCTATCTGATCTTAACTCTCGAAAGACAAATGCCAAGGTTCCGGGTGTCAATGCTGAGTTCGTGGTCAAAAGGTGATGTCGTTGCATCGGGCAAATTGAATGTAAACGTAAGTGTGTCGCGGTCTTTGGCCAAATAATCCGGAAGGGTTACCCGGTACCAGTTGTATTGCGAACACACCTCCCATTGTCCCAGAACCGTCTGATCGAGCAGAAGCTCTACATTTTGGGTCTCAAAAGAGTCCTGCGCGGTGAAACCCCTAAAGAAGAAAGATACTTCCAGGCTGCAGGCAAGAGGCTCTTTGAAAGGTATACTCAAAGTAGCCTGATTAGCGGTGGACCATGTACCGTATGGTTCCGGTTTGCACCAGCCGCCTAGCAATGACTTCTGTGCAAGAGCTTCGCCCTGAAAGTATAACAGGTCTCCTCTTGCGTACTCGTAGTTCAACGATTCCACCGACACATAGGTATCCTCAGGGGGCGCAAATAATTCCCCCGTGGCTCTCCAGTTTTGGGGTAACCAGCTGTGTCCGGTGACTTTGTACTCTTCCATTACTGGAAGGTAATGCT
>SKJJ01000064.1 GCA_007115975.1 Chitinispirillum sp. | reverse complement strand
TGTCATGATATCTGATAACCGGTTTTTCCCGTGCGGTGGGGTTTGCCGATTTGAGCGTGAGTCCCTCAAGGCGCTCGCCTGATATCTCGACCCGCTCCTCATAGGTTGCGTTATCCAGGATAACGATCACAAAATTCTTACCGGCATCATTTACAGCGTCCTGGATAGTGCTGTAATTTGCATTCAATGAAGGGTCTTTGGCTACAGTGAAAGTAGTTGACTGAGAATAGGCAAGCCTGCCTATAATCACAGTAAGGACAATGATGATTTTAAGCTGTTGAATCACAATGATAACTCCCTGAAAAATGAGTTTATGTTTTACTCGGCAAAAGAAACAACCCGAAACCCGAAAAAATCTTTAAGCTGCGGATCTCCTCCATACCGTACCGCACTACCCATTGTTGAAGCGAAGTCATACCATGCTCCACCTCTGAGGACACGAGTCGTCCCTGATTGCGGGCCTTTATAATCTGTTTTGTAATCTCCGGAATAGTCATCAAACCAGTCATTGCACCACTCATACACATTGCCGCTCACATCATATAACCCATAACGGTTTGGCGATTTTTGAGCTACTGCATGGGTGGTTGAACTGCTGTTACTACGGTACCACGCATAATCATCTATATCGTTGTCACCCCAAAAGAATTCTGTTGTTGATCCTCCGCGTGCAGCGTACTCCCACTCTGCTTCGGTGGGCAGCCGATAACCATCAGCAGAAAAATCAATGACGAGATCCTCTAATTCTGTACAAACGTCACCAGTCATTGTTTTTGAACTGTAGGAATAGACTGTATCGAGGCCGTCTCTTTTGCTTCGTTCATTGCAGTAAAGAACAGCATCAAACCAGGTTACATTTTCAACCGGCCTTTGATCGTTACCCTTTATGAATGAAGGGTTATGCCCCATTAGTTCAGTATACTGTTCCTGAGTTACCGGTGTAGTATCCATGTAGAAGTCATAAGTAAATGAGATCTGCTGTACCGGATATGCATCTTCCACATCATCCTGTCCCATTTGGAAACGGTAGCCGGCAGCCCTTATTTTAACCATCCCTTTATCATTATATTCCAAAGCGCCGGAAGGAATCCACGCACCCTGATCCCATTTGGCATAGAGAGTTATGTTG
The DNA here is from genome assembly GCA_007115975.1 of Chitinispirillum sp. Lineage (GTDB taxonomy): Bacteria > Fibrobacterota > Chitinivibrionia > Chitinivibrionales > Chitinispirillaceae > Chitinispirillum. The sequence goes on along the minus strand of SKJJ01000064.1, from coordinate 2,349 downwards.
CCCCTGACTATATCGCTTTCAAAATCCCAGGCCTGAGTAAAGGAAGGATTTGCGTACCACCCCGCCACCCTATACCCGTCACGAAGCGGCTCCTGCGGTCGTAAAATGGTTTGGCCATAGCTTGCCTGCTGAGATTCTGTCAGGTTGTCAAAGTTGAATTCAAAATCTACAGTAAAGAGAGCATCCGGAGAGACATAATTTGTACTGTACAGATCGAACGGATTATCTCTTTGGGGATCAGAGCAGCTTATTAACAGCACAAGCAGTATAAACAGACCATACAGAAAGTTAAGACTTAAAAGTTTAGTACTCATAATTCCATTCCATTATTTCAAAACGGGATTGATATTAAAAATCCGGTACCTGACACACCGCTGATAATATAGAAGAGATTGCGCATTTTCAGGTTTTCTTCTATGTCACTCCATTTGGAATCAAGTTTATCCTGCTGGTCATAGTCGGAAATGGCAGAGTACTCTCTATATAGCGACTCTACATTTTTGTCGGTGAGTACGCCTGCGACTGCAGCACCAATTGAAACAGAGCTGAATGTAATTCGCCTAATCCACTGCCATCGCCTCGACCGGGCTTCTTTTTTCTGCGAGAGGTACTGAATGAATTCCTCTGTTTTATTCAGTTCTATGTTTCTGGTTACAGTCGCATTTCTTGCAATGCTCAAAGACTCTGTCACTGATTGATAATGTTGCATTTTAAGTGAAAGAGTGTAATTGTCAGGGACAATCCTCTCATTGAGCAAAGGTGTTTTGCCCAGATGATTGTCGTTGAGGTAAACATCTGCCCCCTGCGGCTTAGACTCTATGTTTACTGCACCAAAGACGGAAACAAGCTCAGCAGTCATGGATATCTTGTCACCGGCCTGGATGGTGCCGGTATTTTTCCATAATTCAAAATCGGGTTTTTCTACAGTAACGACACATTCACCGACCTCAACAGGATAATCCCGAACACTGCCTAAGCCTGCAGTCGTACCGTTGATAATGATACGTGCATCCCTGTGGCCAGGAACAGTAACAGAGACAAAACCCGCAGGTCTCATCTCCACATCCAATTCCACAGTTTTATCCATAGAGATCTCAACCTCTTTTTCGTAGTCAAAATATCCATCCCTGACCAGTTCTACATTCTGCAGACCTACAGAAACATTTTCAATCACACACGGGGTTGAGCCTCTGGCTGCTCCTGCTATTCTCACAATCACATCGGACGGGTTGGTGAATACCCTTAGCGTTCCGGTACCATGGTCCATTTCCACATTGATTCTTTCAATTGCATCAGGGGCAAGAGTTACCATTTCAGTACCGTAATAGTTACCTTTCCTGACAATGATCCGGCGCTCACCTGTTGGTATATCCCTCAGGGTAACCGGTGTCACACCCTGCATCAACTGCCCGTCAATTTCTACGGATGCACCGGATGGAATACTCTGTACATAGATTATACCGCTGCCGTCAGCTCTGTCTCCTGTTTGCGTCTTTTGCGCTGTTTCCGTTCTGAAAAGCTCCCTTACCATTGCCGGCAGCTCATCAATGAGAAGCCCTATGTCGCCAGTGACTCTCCGGGACACCCTCGAAACCGTCTCTGCCCGCACAATGTCAATCTGCCGAATGGTCATTATGAAACTGTCGCCAAGAGCGCCTATATCTCCTGAAATAATGTAATCTACCCCAAGCGCACCACCGATTTCAGAAAAGCAAACCTCATCCTCACAACCAAGAAGCTGCATTCCGGACTGGTGTTCAAGCATCTGAGACACATCATTCCAGGAGATAACCCTGTAGCCGGGTATCTCATACAACTCTGTTGTCATATAGTTTGTAATGGCAACACAGTCTTCAGGGTCGAGACGGGCAGACTGGATGTTCATCACTGCAATGGATTTTTGGGCATGGGATGTAAACACCAATAGTAATAGGAAAGTAAGGGAAAGCAGTATTTTTGGTTTCATGGCTGTAAGATTCGGTTGTGTGTGTTGAATAGGATTCGTGAGCAGCTCGCAATGATATAGTATAATACCATCTTTTTGTGGGTTTGGTCAAGGCTTTTCTCAAAATCCCATGTGCAGAACCGCACCACCGCTCTCCGGCCCTGTGGCTCCTGTGGGAATGCTGGAGGTGGTGGGAGTGGAGATCTAATGGGATTGGTGTAGCTGAAGGCCCAGGGTTCTTCGGGGTGGGGGCATCCCCCTTTGTAAAGCTGAGGCGGCACGGAGGAACTCCTGCCTTTGGTGTCTCCTCAGCCCCCAACACTTAACTGCTTCCCTCCGGTGCGCTGTTAGCCACGGCTTCATGGAATTCCCTGTTGCTTACGGTTACCCTGTTCCAGGTTCTT
>SKJJ01000028.1 GCA_007115975.1 Chitinispirillum sp. | reverse complement strand
GGTGTCTGAGGTGCAATGTCACCATACCCCACAGTGGTGAGGGTGACGATTGTCCAGTACATACTGGTAGGAATGCTTACAAACCCGTTCTCCTCACCCTCTATTACATACATAAGAGCTGCGATAATCAGAACAGACAGGGCAATGGTGAAAAGGAAAACACTCACCTTTCGTCTGCTTGCAGCAAGTGCCCTTTTGAGCATCTGCGCTTCACTGACATACTCTACCAGTTTCAGAATCCGGAAGACTCTTAGCAGTCGCAGAACTCTGAACGTCAGCAAAAAACCGGTCCCGGCAAAAATGAGTCCCAGATAAGCGGGAATAATGGCAAGAAAATCGACAATGCCATAAAAGCTGCGTGAGTAGGTGAGGGGCTTCTTAAGACTGATAAATCTGAGCGCATACTCTATTGTAAAAAGAATGGTGAACGCCCACTCCAGAGAGTTAAATAGCCCAGGGGCCTCAAAGCGTACGGATGCCACGCTTTCAAGGATAACGGTGATGGTGCTTAACACGATTAGTACCATCAGCGATATATTGAACACTCTGCCGGCTCTGTTGTCTGATTCAAAGATTACGCTGTAAATCAGTTGGCGGCAATGACCCTGTGCACTTTCTGTCTCATCTTCTATCAAGTCAATATCTTTCTGTAGTTATCGGTTCCGGCCATTTTCCGGGATTTCCCACTCGGCTAAGAAACCGCATTTCGCTTGGGCGTATCCTACTCTCCTTGTTACTGTTTACTGGATTCTCTTCCGGATACAGCAGCATGTGTGAGCACAAAGGCGTAAAAGAGCAGTCGGGTGCAGACACCCTTTTCTCCGACTCCCCATACTGTAAGTCAGAAGCAACAGGTGTGCTGCGGTTAAAAAAAACGACTGCCAAACAATTGCTGCAGGTATGGGTAGTACCCGCTCAGGGACCGCTACGCCATATGCTGATCCAGCAGCTCTTGTAGCACTCCCTCCGAACGTTCTCTTCTGAAAAGAGCTGTTTTATCCCCGCCTTTGTAGGGAGAGAGCTGATCTTCAAAAACCGGTTTGTTATGATTTGTATAGAAAACACCGAGAGGCCAGGGAGAAGAGCGCAGGCTTTGTCTGAATGCTTCGGCTCTGTCGGCAGTATTGTGGCTTTCGTCGATTAAACAGGTGTTTTCCTTAAACCACTTATGGGTGTTGAGCTTGTTGAAAGTAACGCAGGCCTGAAAGACATCAACAATGCTGAATCCTTTATGCTGTATCGCCTTTTTAATTATCTCCTTTGTCAGATCCGGTTCTCCAACAGATCCTCTTGCCACAAATGTTGCATCAAGAGAAATCGCCAGTGCAAGCGGATTGATCGGCTCTTCAAATACGCCGCTGGTTTGAATGGGAGTTATCATTCCCCTCTGGGTAGTGGGGGCCGCTTGTCCCTTGGTAAGCCCGTACACCATATTGTCGTGCACGATCACCGTGATATCGGGGTTGCGACGAATTGCGTGAATAAAGTGATTGCCCCCCTCACCATACATATCTCCGTCTCCGCTCTCCACAATAACGGTGGTGTTTGGATTGGCTGCTTTTATCCCCCCGGCAGCAGGCAGCGCTCTTCCGTGAAGCCCATTGAAATAGTTGACATCGAGGTATTGCGGCATTTTTGCAGCCTGACCAATCCCTGAGACAAATACAAGATTCTCCTTGTCTGTGTCAAGCTCCTGAAGTGCCGATAATACTATATTCCTCAGGCCAAAATTCCCACACCCCGGACACCAGGCGGTATCTGTTTTATAGGCAAACTTGTTATCCATGTAGTACCTCCTCACTGGCGCTTGCTGCTCTCTTTGAACTGATTGCATTTGCAACCTCCTCAACAGAAAATGGCAGGCCGTTGTATTTTAAAACTCTCTTTTCAATTGCGATTCCTGTTTCCTGCTCGAGCAGTCGGGCAAACTGTCCTGACTGGTTGTTCTCCACGACAATAACTTCCCGTGCACTCTTTAACAGCTCACGGGCACTGCTGTGTACAGGGTACACCTGAGGGAAAAAGAGAAAGGAAGTGCTTGTGTCACCGGATAACTCAAGCGCCTCAGCTATAGTATTGTACACCGACCCCCAACCGACTATAAGTGTTGAATAATTCTTTGGCCCGATTATCTGAGGCGCAATGGCTGCCTGTTTCACTGTGTCAAATTTTTTGAACCGCTTGTCCTTCATCGCAAGGGATATACCGTCAAGATCTTCCGTTATCCGCCCGCTCTCATCGTGTTCATCAGAATCGGCACATACCATACCGCTGCCAAAGCCCGGTACGCCCCTGGGAGATATACCGTTTTGAGATAGCGCATATCGCTTGTACCCCCGCGTGGTCTCTTGGATGTGACGTGTGTAACCACTGTTTTTCAAAGTAAATGGTGGTATGTCGTAATAGGAATCCACAAAATACTGGTCTGTTAAGATAAAAACAGGGATTTGGTATTTGTCAGCCAGTTCAAATGCCAGTTGGGTAAGTTCGAAAGCCTGTTTTGTGTCCCCGGGGGAGAGCACGATTCTTGGAAACAGCCCGTGACCGGCATAGAGTACAAGGTTCAGATCGCCCTGCTCCGTTCTGGTGGGTAAACCGGTTGCCGGACCGGGACGCTGCGCAAGATGTATCACAACCGGTGACTCGATCATCCCCGCAAGAGACAACCCCTCGGTCATCAGGGCAAACCCTCCGCCAGAAGTTGACACAAGTGCCCGTCCCCCCGCATACCAGGCACCAAGCGCCATATTGATAACCCCTATCTCATCTTCCACCTGCTCAACTGCAATGCCGCACTTGTCGGCATAACCGGCCATAAGGGTGAACACCCCCGTACCAGGGGTCATGGGGTAAGCAAAACAGCTGTCACAACCGCCGGCAACAGCACCCAGTGCAACTGACTGGGAACCGGATAAAAGCAGTGAATCAACCCTTTGCTCTTTCACCACACCCTCCATTGCTATAATCTCTTTATCCCTGAGCTCAACTCCTATGGCATACCCTTTTTCTGCTGCAGCGATATTCGAGTCAACAATAGCCTGACCCTTTTTTTGGAAAACCGCTGCAATAAACTCGTTGAGCGTGGTCTGAGCTACTTCAAGAATTCCGCAGATAACCCCTGCTGCAACCGTGTTTGCAAACAGTGGGTTTCCAAACTCTGTGGCTATTTTCTTAAACGGAACATCAATTATACCCTGCGCAGAGACCTTGGCCGAATCGGCAATCACCGCGGAGTGCCCCGACAATCGTTGCTCATGATGCCGGTATGATTCATTATCAAGTGGTATGAAAATATCAATTGAATCGCAATAGGACCGTACGGGCCCTGATGCTGAACGTATCTGGGTTGAGTTGACTCCACCGCGCACACGTGACATGTATTCCTTGGTGGCAAATACATGAAAACCATCTTTTCTGAGAACGTTTACAAGCAACGTCTCTATCGATTGGATGCCCTGTCCTGCCTCCCCGGCAAGCACTATTGAGACACCCGTTGGCTTAACCTTTTGTTGCGTCTGAGTCATAATCACCTCGCTGTATTACGGTATTGGAAAGTGGAAAAGTCTCCTGCCATAAGCAGCATGTCTTTCCCTGGAGAAGCTTTTTTTGCACTGTCTGCACTTAATCCCACGGTGCTGCAGTATCTATATGCAAAATATTTCGGGCAGACTATGGCAGACAAAAAAAACTTTCCTTCAGCAAAAAACACTCAGTCCGCTCGGTGGCGTGAGAGCCGATTGTCATCACTATCGGTCCCAATAGCTCTGCCGGCTGACAACCAGAATGGTTGGCACCCGGCGTTACGAAATCCCTGCGTAAAAACTATTGCGTAAGTCCAACGATAGATTGACATAAAAACAGCATCACTTTATAAATTAAGTATGCAGGATACAAAGGAGTTCTTTTATGTACAGTAAACGCAAGGGGTAGGTGAGAGTGTTTGCTGTGTGCAGACCTGCACACGGTTTGTATGGAATCTGCTTGACTATTCCCGATTTATATCGTAAACTAAATTTAGACGGCAATTGCCTTTTTCTTTACCCGATCAGCCTTTTGCCACACTGTAGAAAAAGCGCTATCAGGCAACATGTAGTAAAAGTCAACTTTGGTCCGGTCCAGCTTTTTTCCAAAAGTGTGAAACATGCTATCAAAACAAAATCACGGCAGGCTGGATACAAAAAAAGATTCCGTTGGGCTGGTATACAAAAGAAATGCCGATACGCGCAATACGGTAACCATTTTTGTAGCATCTCTGGGCTTGTCCAATGCACTGATAATGGCAGTGAAGAATTATGCTGCCGATGTACCGAAAGAATTTTTTGGCAATGTGATCATAGCTGTTTTACTGGCGGGGGCACTGGCAGGGTTTAAACAATACCCCATGTCAAAAAAGCCCGCATTTATGCTTACGTATGCCTCGGTGTTCTATTTTATCTGGCTTTTTGCCACCGGTGTTGGAAATGGCTACGGGGCACTGTGGAGTTTGATTATTCCTGTATTCTCCTTCTATATCCGGGGATTAAAGGAGGGGGTGCTAATCTCTCTTTGCGCTCTGTTGCTGTTGGTCGGTATTTGTGGAGTCGATCTGTTTTTTTCTCCAGTTTTTTTCCAGTATCAGTTTGATTTTATTTCCAGATTCTTTCTCATATATGTGATGATCTTTGTTGTATCAGCCGTATACGAAGCCGGTAAAAAGAGAATGGAATCAGTTCTTGAGGAAAATGCTTGCAGGGCACAGGACGCAAACGATGCTAAAACTACTTTTCTTGCCAATATGAGTCACGAAATTCGCACACCCCTCAATGGTATTATCGGCTTTACCGATCTTCTCAAAGAGACTCCACTTACACCGCTACAGCTTGAGTACGTTACGATTGTCAACCAGTCCGGACATACGCTTCTGGATATCGTCAATGATATACTTGATCTTTCAAAGATAGAAGCTGGCAAGATGGAGATAGAGGTTATCAAAACCGATATGGTTAAGCTCCTCAAAGACAGTGTTGACATTATCAGGTTTGCAGCAGGTAAAAAGAGTCTGGAAGTGTTGCTTAACATAGAGTCGGCAATGCCCCGTTTTGCAAAAGTAGACCCTTTTCGACTCAAGCAGATACTTACCAACCTGCTTGGTAATGCGGTAAAATTCACCGAAAAAGGTGAAGTAGAGCTCAAAGTGGGGTATGAGAACCTTGAAAACTCTCAGGGCAGATTTACCTTTTTTATACGTGATACCGGAATCGGCATCACCGAAGAACAGAAACAGAAACTCTTTAAGGTGTTCTCACAAGCAGACAGTTCAACCACCCGAAAATTCGGTGGAACGGGTCTTGGACTTGTTATTTCCGATATGATTGCTCAGAAAATGGGGTGTAAAATTGAGTTTAACAGCAGTCATGGCAAAGGGTCGACCTTCTATTTTAATCTGATCGCCACAGTAGAAGAGGAGCAAAAAGAGAACGCTTCTGAGAGTATCGGTACCAGCTGCAGTAGGCTGAGCAATACTAGTCTGAAAATTTTAATTGCTGAGGATGTAACGGTCAATATGCTGGTGATTGCATCGCTGGTAAAAAGAATCGTACCTCAGGCAGAAATCATAGAGGTAAATAATGGATTGCAGGCACTGGAGTATTGTAAAAAAAACCAGGTTGACCTGATACTGATGGATGTACAGATGCCACAAATGGACGGACTCAAGACAACGGAAATGATTCGATTACAGCAGAGGGGTGTCTCACGGCACACTCCCATAATTGGTCAGACTGCCGGTGCTCTTGAGGAGCAGAAAGAGAGATGTCTGGCCGCCGGCATGGACGATTTTATCACAAAACCAATTGATTACAAAACGCTGGAAGCCTGTTTGGAAAAATATCTGTAGCACCTGAGCCATCCTCCATCCTCCACTCACCACTCAATTTGGTCACGCCCCCAAGAATGAAGTAGTTTTATCTCTACTACACCCTTGCAAACACACGCTATCACTCAGAGGTTAATTAACATGAATGTACTGCTATGCTCATCCTTGCTGCTGAAAAAAGCCGCCCTCTTTTCGACATTTCTCCTCTTCTGGGGATTTTCACACACTATTGCCCGTACACCTGAGGATATCGAAAGGAGTATCAGGGCACTGGTCACCAACGGTTCAATCATTTTGAATGATGAATCGGGGAACACTCTTATATCACATAACGAAAGCCAGCTTCTCATGCCCGCCTCAATAGTGAAAATTATCACCTCTGCAGTGGCAATAGATCTTCTGGGAACTGATTTCCGTTTCAAGACCGAGTTTTTCAGAAATTCGCAGGGTGAATTGGCCATAAAGGGATGGGGTGATCCATTTATGATTTCAGAAGAGATTGGCCTTATCGCTGCAGAACTTAAAAAAAGAGGTATGCATTCAATAGACAGAATTAGTCTGGATAACTCAACGTTCTACCCCAATATCACCATTCCTGGTGTCTCCCGTACACTTAACCCCTACAATGCAATAAACGGAGCACTTGTCACCAATTTTAACACCCTTAATCTCCGCAGATCCGCTCAGGGAACGATCTCCTCCGCAGAAGAGGCGACACCTCTTACTCCTCTTGCTGCCATAATGGGAAACAGTATCGCTGCCGGATCAACACGACGAATAAATCTTTCCGACAACAGAGAGAACTGCCTCAGGTACGCTGGTGAACTCTTTGTGGAGATCTTTAAAGGCGCTGGGATAGAGGTCGTCAATGAGTCGGTGTCCCTCTCCAAATCGGGTGAGGACTGGGAACCATTCTACACCCATTACAACTCAAACGATCTGACCACGATCAACAGAGGACTGCAGCGTTTTTCAAATAACTTTATCGCCAATCAGCTCTTTCTTGTAATCGGGGCTGAAAACCGGGGCTACCCGGCTACCATTGAAAAGGGTCGAGATGTATTTGAGGAGTATATCAAAACAAGGCTAAACATTGCCCCGGGTAAGCTTGTGATGACAGAAGGGTCGGGCATATCCAGGAGCAACAGAGTCAGCGGGAACGTTATGATAGAGGTGCTTGAAAACCGAAAAGAGCTTGCGGAGCTTCTTCCTTCAAACAGAAATGCGCTGCTGAAGTCCGGCACCCTTACGGGTGTTTACAACTATGCAGGCTATATCCAAACCGATACGGGGCTTCGCCCGTTTGTAATCATTCTTAATCAGGATGCAAACCACAGAGACAGAATACTTGATCTGCTCATCGAATATTGTAACATAAACTGAGGTGAGCAATGACTGCTTAGGTGTAATTCGTTGTGGGATATTTTTCGTACTCAATAAAACAACGGGATTATCCCAAATAGCATGATTTATCAAAAACTATCACGAATTCTGTTTTTGAGCAACCCTGCGAATCTTTTTCTGATCTCATTTTCCTGGGTAAGGGAAAGAGGAGCATCTGGCAGGGATGGATCCGGTGACCTCCCCAGCTGTGTCAGTTTTTGGACAAATGATGGATTATAGCTTAACATGTTGTACTGCTCTATTTGTAACCGTGTCATCAGGTCTGCCACGGCTGCAAGGTTAGTGTCTGTTGTTGTAAACCCGGGGATAATTGGAATCCTCACTGTAATGTCGAGGCCAGATCCGCAGAGCTTTTCGAGATTTGAGATAATGCTCCTGCTGTTGACACCCAGTACCCTTTGGCTCAACTCTTCATCAATAATTTTCAGATCAAACAAAACAGTATCGGTAAAGGTGTGCAGATACTGTTTGAAGTCATTGTAGTTAAAATAGCCACTAGTGTCAAATGCCACCGGGATGTCGTGTTCGCCGAGACTTTTGCAGAGTGGTCCAAGGATAGCAGCATGCCCCAGAGGTTCGCCACCGGAAAAGGTGACACCTCCCCCGGATACCTGGTAGTAGGGTTTATCACGCAACAGCAGTGTGAGAAGTTCTTCGGATTCAAATAAATGATTCTTTGAAGATGTAAGTGGTTCAGAGAGCTGTGATTCCGGGTTATGACACCAGGGACACCTGAGAGGGCACCCCTGGAGGAAGATCACCGTCCGGATACCGGGCCCGTCCGAGGAGGAGCCCCGTGCAATGTCAAAAACCGGAATTTGACTCACGGGACAATCTTCCCTGAAGGTTACGTGCCATATAGGAGAATTTAAACAGATAGTTGAGATTGCCGGTAACAGTAATTTCATTGTTGAGCAGCGCCGAGATTATGTCGGGTTTTTTTGAGAAAAGAAAATCCCTCATAGTCTTTGCGTCTTTGAACGTTACCGTTGCATCACTGTTTTCAAGCACCTCATTATGTACTCTCATTCTTCCACCGTTAAAAGAGGCCCCGGCAGAGATACCGTTTTCTTTGTCAAGAAAGGAGTAGCGGGCGGTGAATAAGTGGATATTTTCTCTAAAAGACCTGCTAAAGCACAGTGCGATGGACATCGCCTCAAGCAGCACAAGAAGCAGTATCTCCGAGGCATTCCCTTCAACACTCTTGAGAAAGTCCTTAAACACTCTGCCCTTTTTTAAAAACAGTACAGGATGAAGGATAAATTGTACCACTATTATCAGCACATTTTTCATCATCAGACAGTGCTCCCCTTTTGATAAACGGGTTTACCATTGATGAAAAGATCATACAGTGTACGGCTGATCAGTTCATCTTTCATATTTTCATTAAGGTCCCTGAAAAATGCGGAGTAACCGGAAACACGAACAATTAGATCTTTGTGCATGGCAGGGTTTTTTCTCGCTTCCAGAAGTTCCCTGTGTGAATAGAGGTTGAACTGCACCTGCATACCATTATTTTGAAAATAGCCGGCGATATAATCCGCAAATAATTTCAGGTACTCATTTTTCGTATCCGGATCAAAACCATTAAGATCAAAGTGAAACGGATTGTACTTGATATTGAGAGCGTATCCGCCGGGTATTTTCATATGATCAAGATTTGCCACAGCGTTGTAGGTTTCCACCAGAGCCCGGGGTGAAAGCGATGCAGGGGTTATCCCGCTTGAGAAGACTTCTTTGGCGACTCTGCCGTTTGGTAAGGCACCTGTAATCTTTCCAAAACCGGCATGATTGGTCATTGTCCAAAAAGCTGGTCTGAACTTCACGTTGCGGTACAAATCCGAAGCATGGTATGAATCGTAGGTATCATAAAGAAAACGCACAAGGTCTCTTGAGTTTTTCATCGCTTTGGGATCATCCTGGCCGTACTTAGGAGCCGCCAGCATCAGCTCCCTGATCTGGTTGGCCTCAGTTCCGGAGAAATTAGCCTTGACAGCATCAACTATTTCACTCATAGTTCGTTTTTGATCAAGCAGGTACTCAATTGCGTTCAATGAATCACACACCTCTGCAAAACCGATGTGGGTCACCCCTGAGGAGTTGTATCGTGCTCCCCCTTCCACAAGATCCACTCCCTTTTCCATGGGGCCGTCGAAAAGCCCTGAAAGCAGCGGTGTTGGAAGATACTTTTGGTAAGCTCTTGCAAAGGCCTGGTCGAGGGTGATTGCTTGGCTGATCATCCATTTGAGCTGCTCCTTGAACGCATCAGTAAACTCCTTGAAACTATTGAACTGTGATGTGTCCCCGGTTTTTATAAACACTGAATTATCTGCATCATCGTAGTTAGGCCGTTTACCGTTATAAAGGGCAAGTTCCAGAGGCGCGGTCAGGTTTAGAAGAATCGCTCCTGAATCGGAATAGTCCCGCCCCGGGCTTGCAAGCTCTACACATCCCACTATTGCATAATCACGGGCATCCTCTTCACTGATGCCCTGATTTTTCAGAGTCTCGATATTTGTTGAATCATTATAGAAGGCGGGAATTGCTTTTGTATTTATCACAACCTGACTGGTTCGTTCAAGAATTTTTCTGATATCGTCATCGGCTGCACTATTGCAGCGCGGAGGAATGCGAACATTGACATTTGGGTCTCTGAGTTTCAGCAGTTCGGTGACCCGCAGCATTATAAAGGTGAGGTCATTCACTGCATCGTTACCATCTTTATCGACCCCACCCAGAGTGATGGCGGGAACTGAACCTGCTCCGCCAAAGAGCTCTTCGGAGGTTTCTGGTACAAGATTGGTGTTGTCACCAAATTTAAGCCAAAGACATCCGCAAATGGCAACTGCTTCCTCGATGGAAAGAGTGCCGCTTTCATAATCTTTTTTGAAAAAGGGGTACAACAGCTGATCAAGTCGTCCCGGGTTTAGTGCCATATTGACGTTTTCTGCCAGCACACCGATATGGCAAAGAAGAATAGCGTTTACCGCTTCACGAAAACTTTTTGGCGGTTTTGCAGGGACATTGGAACAGACCTGAGCTATCTGCTGCAGATTTTTCTTCTGTATCACGTCAATTGTTTGCTCTGCCTGCTTTGCTGCCTCTTTGGCGATATTTTCAGCGTAACGGCAGATCCCTTCAAGCGCTACTTGCAGTGACCGGTAAAAAACTATCTTCTTTTCCCGCTCAGCGCAGCTCCTGCTGGATTGAAGTGTATCGATACAATCCTGTGCTTCCTTTTTGATGCCCTTTAAACCTATCGTAAGAACTTTAGAGTAATCGGGTGTCACATGAGAGATAACCGTGGCCTTGCTGACTAGAAAATTGATCATTTTCTGCATCAGGTCCATTGCCTGTTCTTCTCTGTCGTCAAATTCACTGCGGGCTCTTTCGGTGATGCTTCGGTCCAGCCAAAAGGGGAAAATATCCAGATTGAGCTTTTGGGCATCCTGGTTGTCGAGACGCTGCGGGTTGGCCCCTCTTGTACTGATTGTGTCAAGTTCGGGCCATATGCACAACCCAAAATACTCCGGGTAGAGCGGGGCACCGAGTCTCTTTAACGTTGAGCTTCCGGCAAGGAGACTGTTGTCGGAAAAAAGTACTTTTCTGTTGGAGAGATAATGAGCAACTGCACCGGCTCTTTGACGCTGCACCGGATCGCTCTGGTGTGCCCGGATATAATCGGTCATTAACACCGCTCTCTCGATACACACTTCCGCAGGGGCATTGAGCAGCTGGTCCCTAAGCTCCTGAAGAAGTGGAATTGAATTGAAATTATAGTGCAATAGGGTGGGATCCTCCCTAATCTCTTCAGAAAGTATATTCATTGATTTTTCCTTTACAACAAACATCCTTTACATCAATCACCTTGCTTGTAAAACCTTTGCCGGTCTCATAGTGAACCACTGCACCTCCGCAGGAGCTTGCACTGGTTTCCAGCCATCCGCCGGTATTGATCAATTTCACCGGTTTTTTATGGTATCGGTACTGTTTGGGGTCGGTGGCAGGGGCTGGCACGTGGGTATGTCCGAAGATAAAAATATCGGGCTGGGTGTTGATTTCATGGAGCTGTTTATACTCTTTTTTAAGCTTTTTAAGCTCCATTACAGATGCATTGAAGAAATTGTCAAAGCGTTCAGTGTGATCTTTGCTGTTATTGATAATGTCCGTTATGTAATCGGAATGTCTGAGCCTTTTCATTCTCCTGACAAACAAAAAAATCAGCACATCCGTTACCTTTCCCACTATCCTTCGTCCCAGTTTTATATTGACCAGAATAATCGCCTTGACAATATTGTGCACATATCTGCGAATGTCATCAAAAAATCCGTCCTTAACATCCTTTTGAATCTTCCGTGCGGTAACCGTGAGCGGCCCCGACTGTCCTAAACCCGTGGCGCTAAGCTGGCAGAGCGGGAAATTTACCGCCACGAAATCTTTCATGGAATAGTTCTTATCCAACTCCTTGACTGCCCTGTAAACGGTTGATGTGGCAGACCAGAACGATTCAAGATAGTGCCCATGGGTGAGGAGTGCGACTTCATTCTGTTCCGTCAAAAGGTACACATTGGGGTAGGCTACAATGAAGGGGACGTAGTTGTCGGTGCCATGAATGTTATCGGGAATCATATGGTCAAGAAACATCCCCCCGTATGGATGGGGACCTATGCTGGGTTTGACTCCTGCAAGCATTGACCCGCACTCTTTTTTCTCCGGACGATCATCGACAATAAACGGAACGGAATGGCGGTATTTTCGAACCGATTTTCCTTTCCTGATCTGGTTTATAACATTCGCCTGCTGCTCTATTGAATCCCAGATGTTATAGTCGTGATTTCCCGGTACATATATAAATTCCTTGGCTACTCCTGCATCCCTGAGTTTCCCAAAGAAAGAGGAGGAACAGGTATACGTCTCGTAGTAATCCGTTATGGAAAACTCCATTATGTCACCAAGCAGTATCAGATAATCGTTATCTGTACCAAGTGCTTCGATAAGGTGATCCATATTGGGTTGGCACACAGCTTTTCCCCTAACGTATTTAACCAGCGTACTGGCAGGATCGCCGATATGCGTATCCGATAGTATTGCAAGTTTCATAATGGTTACTCCGTAAATGCGCCGTTTTGGGAATGGGCACGGTTATAAATAGAAAATTGATTGCCGGAAACTGTTTTTTTGCAATTTCCCTGTCTGGCACCAAGAGTGAATTGTTAAGGTCTATTATATTGTGTAAAATATTTTATTGTGCATATAGACACACAATACATCGGACATAAAAGTTTACGGTAAAGAAAAAGATCAGCGAACGGTAAGTTTTTTGAGAACCCTGTTGAGCCCCCATTTTTTAAAAAAACGACCCTGCTCAATGGTGTGGATCATTTCAGTGAAGCTTTTTTCATCACAAAGGTCAATCAGGGACGCGATATAGGGAACAATGTGCTGATAAACCATCTGTAATTCAAAGGTCAAGAGCCCTGCAATGATGTTTGATTCAACACGAAACTCTTTGTGAATATGAGTATACCCCTTGTTTCTAGC
>SKJJ01000035.1 GCA_007115975.1 Chitinispirillum sp. | reverse complement strand
ATTCATTACGTAGATGGATCGGGGGTAGCCCTTGAAATGACCGGAAAAAATTATAACCGATAAGAATATGAGGGATGCCAGAGCGGAAGCTTTTACGATGTCTTTCAGGTCATCAACGCTGACATAGCGCCATATTCCCTGGTAGAGGTTGAAAAACCCTGAAACAGACATGAAGATCAGGACGTTGACAGGTAAAGACATGAAAAACAGGGTTGGATACCTCTCTGAACCTAAAGTAAAATCAAAACGAAATAAAAAGGATAGATACAAAGCTCCCGAGGCGAACAGGGCATGAAGCATGATGATTATGGCGAGACGATATTTAATTAAAGCTTGATTAGGCAGTGTTGGCATCAGAAATATCTCCGAAGACTGTTTATAACAGGCTGGATTGTTACATAGTTATGGTTTGATGGTATCATGTTTTCGGTTATTTGGCAACAGATTAATTGAAGAGAGTGGCAATGCAGCATTCAAACTGACATTTCGTCCCTTTTGTTTTCTTCGCATTATTTTCTACTTTTCTGCGATGGGAACTCTTTCATGTATTCATTCATGACATTGTCATGGTGGACGAACTGACGGGCAAGGGAGTGTTCGTTTTGAGTGTAAAAAGCGTTGGAGATTTTGTCTTCAGAATAGGTGACTACCTTATACTTCGATACCGCTCTTTTCCTGAGGTACCCTTCAAATTGTTTCAACAAGGCAGAGCCCACTCCCTTTCCCCTTACTCTGTCGGATACTGCTATGGAAAGAAGTTCTGCAGAAACAGATGCCACATCTGGTTTTTTTTCCTCTTTTTTTTGTCCTTTCTTTTTTGCAGCATAGAAGAGTGTTTCGAGAATTCTCTTTAGAAAGGAAGGCCTGAAAACCAAAGGGGACAACTGGAAAAAAAACAGAAGCCCATAACGAACGATGATCCACCGATACATCTCATTGACCGAGATTGTGCCGGCAACAAATCCAACGACATCGTCACCCTGCTTTTCTATTGAGATAAAGGAGTATGGACACCGGTCAATTGCCCTGTATAACGTTGCCAAAAAGGGCATCCCTAAAGCAGAAAGAAAACCAGTGGTAATTGAGTCAGAGTGTATCTGGGCTATTTGTCTGTATTTGTCATTCATAATACCACTATTTTATTTACGTACACCAACGGGTGCCCATTTCTGCAGAAGGTAGTGTATTAGGTTTCTGGGTATCAATATCCGTTCTTGCCTGATTTGTCAAACTCAGGTAACTTTGAGTCATTGTCATGGTATTACCACCAGCAAGTTCAGAGACAGCCCTGATTTTATCTTTCACTGTGCTGCGCCCAATCTTCTGTGTAAACCGTATAAACCAGGTTACTTGCTCCTCCATTCCAGAAAAATCTTCAGGATTGATGTCATACGGATGGAAATAGAGGACACGAACAGTCTCTTTGGATAACACTCTTTTCCAGATCGCCTTCCACACAGCCAAAGGTAAATACCGCATGTATCCGCCACCCCCTACAGGAAGGCGGACAAAGGAGCATTCTGCTACTGCAACAGGGAATTCAAACAAAACACCGTCACCTCTGTTAATTGAAAAGGGTTGGGTGTTTCCTCTGAACCCATACCGTCTTGTTTTCAGGGGAAAGAGGCTGGAGTCATATTCAAAGCCACATTCCAGCAGCACATCATAAGCCCAGGTGTCATCAGGACCAATGGAGAATGCCGGTGCCCTGAACCCGATTACCGGTTTTCCGGTTACAGAACCAATAATATCTTTGCATCGAAGCAATTCATCCTTAAACTGAGCCGGGGAGAGGGTACACACTTTCTTGTGTGAATAGCCGTGGGTCTGGACATCGTGGCCCCTGTCGGACATTTCACGCACCAGATCAGGGTACTTCTCGGCTACCATTCCCTGTACAAAAAAGGTGGCATGTACGCCCGCAGACTCAAGCAGTTCGAGGGTGTTTTCCACATTGTTGTAGACACGCCTGGTAACAGGGCAGTTTTGGGTGTACGCCTGCAACCAGTCTTCAACATCGCAGGTAAGAACAAGTGCCATTGGCTCACTCCTCCACCAGTTCAATTATTTCCTGGGTTGAAGAGAGAAAAAAAGCCACTCTTTTACCTGAGAATAGTTCTGCCGGAGTTGGTGGCAAGATGGGTAGAAACCCGCTTTGTCGTAGTTGCGCCACTTTTTGATCAATGTCGTTCACACTGTAACAGAGGTGAACCGGCCCGCTCCCTCTTTTTTGGAGCAAGTTGTGGAGCTTTGACTTTTCATCTGCAGGCTGAATCAATTCCACGAATGTACCATTGTCATCCCGAAGCATCTGGAGATATGCCTGCTGCAGGGGGTCGAAGGTGATTTCGCTTTCAGCACCATACCCAAGCTGCTCCTGGTAGGTTTTGGATCCTGCAGCAATATCGGGGACGAGAACTCCTACGTGATGAACCCTCATTTAGACTCTGTCTCCAAAAGCTTTTGGGCCAGCAGACTGAAACTTGTCAGTTTTGGGATGTCTTCGGTTTCAAACTGAACGCCAAATTCTCTTTCCACTGCCATAATCAGACGTAAATGTGCGATGGAGTCCCATTTTGTATAGTGTGCAGAATCTATCACTTCACACTTTTCTGGTTTTTCCCCAAACACATCTGCAAATACTTTTTTCAGCTTCTCTTTATCCATTGTCTTTTTCCTTTGTAGAGATCCATTCCGGAACTCTTATTATATCATTTTCGGCGTTAAATGTCCATACGGTGGACTCTCCATCCTTTTTGTCAAAAATGAACCCGTTTGACGGATAGAATGATTCAACCATCCTGTTTTTGATTGTGGGAGTGTAGAGACCCCTAAGATCAGAGTGTCCGTTTTTCATTATCTGCTCCACAGCCCTTGCCAGCAGATATTGCTCGATCTCTCTTCCAAATGCCCTACAGCTTATCAAAAAAGAGTCAATGAGTGAATCCAAGACAAGTGCAGCACCTACAATACCATAATCTCCATATTTGTCGGACAGTGAGATGTAGCCCAACCAGTTAGAGCTGTGGGATGCAAACTTTTCAAGATCTGCTTCCGTATGTCTTTTTGTTGTTAAATTAAACTGATTTGTTTTTGAAAAGAGCTGAGCGATTCTTGGCAGTACAGAAGCATCGGCAGCCGACACCTCTACCACTATGCCAGATTGCATCAGAAAGTCGTTGAGGTTACCTGATGACTGTTCCTGCTCTTTTCTCACACTGTTCTGTTTCCAAAAAGCAACTTTGGTCAGATCGTCACTGGTTATGTTGAGCGGAAACAGTCTTGAGCAATTTTTCAGTGCTGTTGTATAGTGAACGGGATCTGATGGAAGGTTTAGGATGTTAACCTGGGGTACAATTGACTTTACCTGCTCCCGTTCTATGGGATTATCATCTATGAACAGCATGGAATCCAAACCGATATTTAGTTTTTGGGCGATTCTTTTCATGCTCTCCGATTTGCTCTCCCAGTTTATCTCCCATGCAGCAAACACCTCTTTTTTCAACACCATATGGGGATGCTCCTCGATCACCTGAAAAACATCCT
>SKJJ01000146.1 GCA_007115975.1 Chitinispirillum sp. | reverse complement strand
TGCATAAGTATGTTTTCAAAGTCCAAATGCGGAGTAGGCCTATCGTTAACTTTTAATGTCCTCTCAAAGAATGTTTTCCAGTCTATCGGATCGAGTGCTCCGTGTATATCCATTGTAGCTTCCAGTGAGTTTGCCTGTATCTGCGGGATGGTGATATCGTGGTATTTTATTGCAGTCTGCTCAGTCATCAGGGAATTTATGGCTTCAACGAATTTACAGGTTTGGTCCCAGACCTTGTTCCTGCTCCGGCGAATCGAATTGGAAGCAGATTCACACATTTGGACAACCTGATACATTGCAACCACAATTCCTATTGGTCCTGTAATTTTTGATGCACCGGTTAAAAATTTCGAAAACATGAAACCCTTTCGAAGTGACATTTTTGCTGCATGCATCCCAACCTGATTTTTCAAATGAACGACCCGTAGCCTGTGTAGCATTTTGAAAAGTGCTTCTGCAGATTTTGTACCGGATATAGCAATGGAGTAGCTGTGAAAAGCAACTGCCGGGTAATCCTTATCTGCGGCCGCTTTGCGAATACTATTTTGTCCTTTTAAGATTGCAAAAACAAAACTAATTGGGGCCAGATAACCCTTTACGATATCTTCTCTGAATGCTTTGGAGAAAAGATTGATAAACAGAATGGCATTTTCAGTGAGACTAATTGAAGCAATGGTGAGATCACGTTTATCTTCCCAGGTCAGCTCCGTTTTTCCGGCAAATTTATTTATCACTATCAATGAATCAATAAAGTCCAGTGTAACTGAAAGTGATTTGATCTGTTTTCTCAATTTATAACTGCCATCAAAGTTGTCGTTGACCACAGTGGTTGTTTTTGCAAATATCTGAACCAATTCTTCATAACGCCTGACACAACGGCGCTCCCCCGGATTTAACCTTGACTGAGCGACCTCATTAATCATCACACTGTTTGTCTTTTTCAGGGCAGCATAATTTGCCCGGAGTAGAACAGATGAGATCATCAGTTTCTCATCAATGTCATCATACTGTTCACCCCACTCATTAAAGGTGTCGAACACAAGGTATAAATACTGTGCGATAGGTAATTGATCAGATTCGTATAGTGCATTCAGAACAGCTGTACTATCATCCCCGCCACAAACCCGCAGCTTTAGTTTGTACTCAATAAGCTCAATATCACTGAGAGTCTCTTTTTCCATAAGGTTCGAGATTTCAGACCATAATGCACTTGTATCTTCATCCGAAAGAAACGGCATGCTTATTTTGAGATCCACAGGTGAAAGACGTTTTGCAAGAAATTGAAGGTCCTTTGTATTGAGGGTAAAAGAGATTTTCAAAAAAAACGGCAGCAGTACTTTTCTGTAAAAAACCAACCGTTTCGGTTCACTTGCATGTAACCCGATAGCAGCAAGGGATTCACAAATAATTCTTGATGGTACACTTTCGATAAACCAGTCCAAAACGGGAAAAGAGCCAAAGCTCCCCCTTCCAAGGCTTTGCACCTGCTTTGCAAAGTCGGGGTTTAAAAAGATGTTTTCAATCTCGTCTGCGAAAAGATCACATCTGTTGTGGTATTGTGCAACTGCCTTCTCTTTTTCGGTATCACTGAACACCTTTGAATACTCTTCTTCCGCAAGGTTCTGATAATCAATGAGAAGATAGATATAATTCTGGATTTTTTTTTGCCAATCCTCCATCTCATTATTTTCCTGTATGGCACCCCTGTTTATTAAAAGAAAATTTATCAGACAGTCGAAAAGATTTGCCACTTTTTCCTTATGGGAGATAAAATTGTGTAACGCTTTGGCATCACTCTCCATCTCCCAGATATTTCTGTAAAGCCAGGCCATATAACAGGTAAGGTTAACAGGAACCAACACCAGCCCGTTATATGGTAATGAACACAGGGTCCCTGCTGCACCGTTGAAATCTATCCTTCCTGTCTGACTATACTCTTCCGTGAGGACATTGTTGAATGCACCGTCATACCACTTTGAATCAGGAGGATTTTGTATCAACCCGATCATTTTCTCCGGTAATACATCAACCGTAGTAACACCTGACACATATTTGGCTGGAATGACCCTCTGTTCCCAGCCCACACCCCTTTTTAAAAAATCGTCCCGGTGTTCAAGAATCTCCCAGACCGGCACTAAGGTAAAGAAGTATTCGGCACCGGGTTCGAATTTACAGGGACGTAAATACCTGTAAAAGGTCTGCGTGAACGATGAAGTGTTTCCAGCAGACGTTTTTGTGGTCATTTTGATTCTTTGTCCCTCCACTATCCTGTTTTTAAGGAACAGATCATAGACGGTTCTGCTGCTGAAACGGCTTGAAGAGTTGTTTATAACAACCGCTCTTATTATCCCGCTGTCGTCGGTAAACAAAAGAGAAGTCGGCTGCCACTGTGAACCGTTTTTTTTCCAGCAAAAAACAGGATGTTCAGTTACCGGCATAGTTATCGGTTTACCATTGATATATTTCTGTGTATAGAGTGTTACATTTATCTTGTCTATAGTAGTGGCACAAAGAGAACTACCTACACCAAGCGCGCACACAGGCCTGACAAAATAGTTCTTCTGATTTGTATTGTAATAGGCCTTGTTGGTCTCATTTTCTGTGCCGAAACTTCCTTTTCCTACCCTTATGGATTTTAAAATATGTATAGCAGAATCAGCCATTCGAACCCTCTTTTCTTTGTTCAACGGTATCATCGGGGTGGAAGTGCGGTTTACCATCTATCTCAATGGGATGACCTTTGATTCCAACATTGAAATTTTGAGAATCCGGAATAAGCAATCCTATATCAGTACCTTTGCTTATGGTTTTCCTGCATATAACCTGCTCGGAATCTAAAGCAGTGATTAACAGCTCGGTTTCGTCCTCAAGCTCTGCGAGATTTGGGCTGGTTGTATCTTCCCCAATCATCATCTCAATCTCTTGCTCCTGCTCATCCTCAGGTTCTTCTGCGCTAAGCAGCTTTTCGAACTCTTCAACTGTCAGGTTTTCGCTTGATTCAAACTCGATACGCTCTGCCGCTGACAGTTCAGCCTGTTCTCCTGAAAAGACAGATACACTCAACGGCACCCACACATAGCTGTATCGCATTCCGTGTACATAATGAAAAAGTTTTGCTCCTTTAGCCTTAATTTTTTCATCTCCCTGCGTATCATCCCACTTGGGAATAGTCAATTCTGTACCTGCTTCAAGCAGATCCGGGTTCTCCCCAATCGCATCTTTGTTGCATTCATAGAGATATTTCCAGGAGGTAAGCCCATTTTCGCTTGCAATGCTTCCAAGCTTCTCACCCTCTTCAACTATATGGGTGTTATCAAATTTCGTGCGCTGTGAAATCATTTTCGCCAGATGCGGTACAAAAGCAAACCACACCTCATCATTGAACGGCCCATCCTCCTTTACATCGTACCCAAGCAGCTCTAAACCCCGCCTTAAATTAGCCACGCTGATCTTGTGCTCTTCACCCTCAAAGCGGTCGGGATGATCATCCATCTGTTGTATCCTTGAATCATCCATACCGTAGAGGAGGAAAAAACGGGTGGGCATGATATTGG
>SKJJ01000060.1 GCA_007115975.1 Chitinispirillum sp. | reverse complement strand
TACTCCTACTTACTCCTACTTACTCCTACTTACTCCTACGCCTCAACCCAAAACATCTCCTCTTTCCACCACGAATACACTGTTCCCCAGTAATGGCACACTTCACTGTTTATAATACTGAACGGATAATCCCTTTTACTCATGTCAACTGCAAATTCCAGACATCCATAGAGCATCTCATTTGTCACCTCTTCATTTCCCACTGCACTAATACACAGGGCGGCTCTGGCCATATCCGCCTGAAGATTCTCCCACTCGTACCCACGATCAAACAGGTGCAGGGAAAAAGGGATCAGTCCGTTTGCGTTTTCATCCAGAACAACAGAGTTTGAAGAGATTGGCTTTTCATTATGTAAGGCGACACTCCAGCAAAAGGCAAGCGTATCCTGTACTATTTCTGCAACAGTGTAGCGGGTGTTTTGAAGATCATTTTCCTGCTCAAGACAGGCTTTGAAACTCTCCCGCACAGCGGCAATATCAGGTTTGAGCCGAAGCAGCCTTGAGACATCAAAAACATGCTTGAGCCGCTGCGCATGTTTTCCTTTACCGGTAGGGATACCGAGAGTTGAAGGACCCAGGGTGAGCAGTTTATCAGAAATTATTGAAGAAGGCAGAGGGAGCTCTACCAACGTGTCGCTTTTATAAACATCACCGCAGGTTACCTTTTTGAATTCGGTTTTATAGGGAGATCTTCTCATCTGCACATCAAGCATCACCGAAACATCGTCACCTTCTTCAAAGAGGCTGTTAAAATAGAGATGATAGCTTGATAGCGGCAGCCATGGTTTTGTCTTATGCTGTCTTCGCTCCCATCTGGTAAAAACCCCGTATTTTTGAACCAGAGCATCAAGGACCTCTTCAATTTTCTCTTTTGAAAAATCTGTTGCAATGTCTACATCGATCGAAAACCTTTTGGGTTCATCAAGAACCAAAAGCAAAGAATTCCCCCCCTTGAACTGATAGCTTAACCCGCACTCAACAAGCTCTGCCACAAGCTCAAGACAATGCACGGCCTGCTCTGTAAGAAATGATGATGTATTGAAGGCACACTTCTCTATGTGTTCTCTTGAGAAATATCTCTTGTCGGCTATTGACGGCATGGTTTACTCTCCTTGCAAGGTTTCTTATGAGTCGTTAAAAAATTTATTCGGTTATACCATACCCAAATATATAATACTACAACAGACTCTCACAGAATCCCTACTCGGAGCTCGAAAAGATTAAAGGCTTGGTGCGGCAAGGTCATGGTGTTATTTCCGCAGCCCTAATCCCAAAGGGATGGTCCATTTATAACCCAGCGTTTTAACGCTGAGGCCCCGCTCGGGCAGCGCGCTGCAGTGTCGCTCCAGGGCATCGTGGCACAAAGAGGCACTCTCCTCAAAGTGAGTCAGAATCGCCTCTTTTAAAGTTAACTTAACGCGTATGCCCGCAGGGCCAACATTTCTAATTCATCTGATCTACGATGGACGATGGACGATGGGCGATGGGCGAACGGCGAAGTCAGAACTTTTTCTTGCCGGTCTTTTACTTCTGAGTTCGTTCCCTTCGGCTCATACCTACCGTGCGAAATAAACCCGCTGAGCCCCCTGCAGCTCCGGTGTCTTGTAGCGGATAATGTACGTGCCGTTAGGCAGAGCTTTTCCATTTTTCGCCAGAGGAACAGTTACCATCTTACCGGATGAAACCACGCCCTCATGGGAAAAGACTTTCTGCCCGGAAAAATTCACCGCTTCAACCGACACGACTCAACCCTGGTTCACTCTAAAAAAAGCCGCTGGCATGCCATTTTGATTTTGTACAGCAAAAGAGGTTTGCGGCATCAGTGATCTATTTACCCCTATCGCGTTTGTCTCGTCCCCTGAAGACGAGGTATCGGTGATTTCCAGTGATGTCACCGAATACCCCTGGAAGGTGTAGCTAATACTGCTTTGCGCTATTGCAACGGCGCTGCCTTGAATCTCAGCAAGAGCGGCATTCTCATCTGCCTCTACCCCATCGATATTTGCTCCTGTGCTTGATGACACCGAAGGAGCGCTTAGAAACCGCGCCACTGCTTGGCCTCCTTCAAAACCATTGATATTAAGTGTAGCAGCGATGTCATCTGAGTCCCTGTTAATCACCATAACATAGAGTTTACCGGGTTCACTTTCTTTGGTTGATGCCCAAACTGTTATTCTGCTTTCATCACCCGATACAGTCTCCACCATGGTGTCGCCAAAATACCTGTTATACATCACATAGGCATACCACACCGGCCTGATATTGAAATCATTATCAATCATAGCATAGCTTTGATTCCCCTGAAGTAAAAACTGGGTAAGAAAATCAGCTCCGTAATAGGAGACCCGTCCAATTACATCAGCAGCCCATATTGCATGTGCAAACGTGGAATCAGCGCTTGAACCACCTCCTGCAGTGGGACTCAGTTCCGTGATCCCTATTGGAGCACCCGGGCTGTGCTGATCACGCAGATGATTTACACCAAAATCAAACTCTTCCAAAGAACGATTGACCATGCGGATGCAGCCGTTTTGATGCCACAGACTCGTATTTATCTCATATTCAAAGGTGAGAAGATTATCAATGGAAGGGTACATCCCGTGGCTTGTGCTGGTCTGCCCTGACCACAGAGGGTAATAGTGAAATGTAACTGCATTGGTGGTTGTTCCGGATGCCTGCAAAAAGGGTTCAAGCCAATCTTCAATCAAAGGAGGCTGATGGGCACCCCCGGCGGTAATTACAATTGTAGAATCAACTGCCTTCATTGCATCAGAATATCGCCCAACCCTTTGAGCAAAATCCTCCGGAGATACTTCATAGTCATCTCTGTACAGTGTCGGTTCATTTCCAATTTGAAAATACTTGACATTAAAAAAATTGTCGACATTACAGTACTGAACCAGATCAGCACCCATCTGCGGATCATCCGTTTTTGCATTTACCACCAACAAAAGCTCCGCTCCGATCTCATCGGCAAAATCCTGAACACTGTTCAGGAAGTCTGCTCTTAGAGTTCGTGTATAAGACCCTGTCCCCTCATACCACGGAGTAGAGTTATCCCTGTCAAACCATGCATCATCTGCTTCGTTGCCGGCAGGAAATCTTATGATCCTTACCCCTGCTTCTCTGGCAATGGAAACCAGACGGGGATCGCGTTCTGATGCAGGGTGATAAGACCTGTGGGTCCAGATACCTACGTTGGAGCCCAACCCAACTTCGTAAAATGGTCTTTTGGTGTCTGATGCATTAACCGTCAGAGTCACTTGGGTTGAAACGGTTTGCACAAGGAAGCAAATCCATGTTGCTAAAACAATCAGTCGCATGTGATGCATTCTGATCCCTTCAGTTGAAATTTAGCAGATCTTTTTCTTCTTATTACAATATAAGAAAAGGAAAACTGAAGAGGAGGTATCGACAATGTGTTTCATCAATTAAATTTGTACCCATATCGCCCGGCAAGTATGCCTCTACGGTTCAGGACGATATGGGTACAAAATTGAGTACGTACAGGCCCAAAATTCGGATTGGCAAAGTTTGCCTCCAAAGGGCTCCGAGCTGGGCCAACACTTACTCTACGATTGTCATCTTTCTTTTATAGAATTCCCTGCCATCTCTCCCGCGTACAGTAAGCATGTAAAGCCCTGACGGAACCCTCGCTTTCTGATTGAAAATATGAGTCCCCGCATGCAACAACCCGCTGTGAAGAACCGAAACAGCTCGACCTCTTATATCATAGAGAACTACATCAACGACAGCTTCGGTAGATGTTGTGAGAATTAGTGCGGTCCTGTTTACATTTGAAGACCACTTAAACCTCCCGTTCTCTACAGAGCGTACCATTCCCGTCAGGTCTCCCTCTCTACCCCACACCTCCGTTTCAAATATGCTGAACCAATTGTTGTCACTGGAGTTTTGCTCAGTCATGGTAAACCTCACATATCGGCCGGTTGCCTCAGAAACCACCAGAGTTTGAAGTCCGACATTAAATGCGGTAGTGCCGCTCCACACCTCAGTAAAATCTTCATCTCCCACTTCAATCCTAAGCTCATAGGTTCTGGTGGCTCCAACATTTAACTTTACCCGTAGTGCATTTACGGTACTTGTTTCCCCAAGATCGTAGATGATCCAGGCATTTTCAAGTGTCTGGTCATTGGCCCATCGGGCGGTATCGTTTCCGTCAAAGGAATTCTCTTTGGGATTACCCTCCCGCTCCGCACCCGCCTCTGCAGAAACAATTGTCAGTTTCTGTGTGCCAAAAGGAACCTGAGAAGTAAAGGAGGCAACCACAGACATATTTTCACTGATAATGATTGTCACAGAATTTTCCGTAC
Source organism: Chitinispirillum sp. (assembly GCA_007115975.1). Classification (GTDB taxonomy): domain Bacteria; phylum Fibrobacterota; class Chitinivibrionia; order Chitinivibrionales; family Chitinispirillaceae; genus Chitinispirillum. The sequence goes on along the minus strand of SKJJ01000060.1, from coordinate 8,584 downwards.
CGCTCAGATCACCACTCCACCCGGTAAAAAGATGCCCCTCATCAGGTGTAGCGGTGAGGGTCACCTCCGTACCTGAGACATAGCTTTCGCTCTCTGGGCTGAGAGAAACCGATCCCTCACCAAGAGTGCTGATTTCAACGGTGTAGGTCTGAGGAGTAACGGAACCAAGTCTCTCCGCAAGCTGTCTTTCATAGAGACTTTGGGGATAGACAAATGTGCCCACTGATTCGTTAAAACCCTCTGCAGTGTACCAGTGACCTGCATTTGTCACGTTGGGACCACTACCAATTGCCCAGTTCACATGCCCGTAAGGGCTTTGGTTCACAATTCCACTTGGGGCTGTACAGTTCCAAAACATCGTCTGAGCCCCTGCCCATCCGTGCCCTGAACCCGATGTTCTTCGGTTTTGAACTCTTATTTCGTACCCTTGTGCTACAATATTATCAAACAGACTTCCTGTAGCCCAGCGATGGTGAGGTCCAATATCGCTTCTCATCTGTTCTGCACTGCTGTTTACAAAAACATTCGGTCCCGGCACTCTGGCGCCATTCACATAATCATGCCTTCCCCCTCTGGCATAACATCCGGTTACCAGATTGCGCTGTCCGTTAAGATTAAAGGAATACATCCTTCCTCCCGTGACCCTTGCAACCGGATCCAGATGCCTGCAATCTATTAATCGAAATGTTTGAACTGCTTCCGTTAACCGTAACTGACGAATAACCAAAATGTCTGGTTTCCACATTCCTGACCCAGCCATGCTCAGTATTGTTAAATACAACACCATTCCAGCCATGATCTTCATCTGTGGAAGATTGATATTCAGAAACAAGTCTGATATTTTCAATACCTACATTTTCAATTCCATTATTCCAGGTAAACCTTATCAATCGTCCTTCCCCATATTGCTCGTCAATCTGATCAACAACAGAGGCGTCAATGGTTATGCTGTTACCATTCACTTCAACAACCCGCCTTCTGTAATTCATTATGTAACCACCCGGTGTCCAGTTTGAGGTACTTGCGTCCTCGTCTTCAAGCGTGTGCATGCCAAGCAGTTCTACCCACGCCTGATTGGGACGTTTTTGTAACATGACTCGGTCTCCCACCTGAAAACTGTGACCGGACTGAACATTAAAGGTTCGGGCTCCAACCGGCACATATGAATCGGTAATGTTAACCGTAGAAGCAGACTGCGTGGAAGGTCCACCGGGACCGTTGAATCTAATTAAGTCGTGTTTCTCCTGAGCTGTAGCAATAAGAATGGTTCCGTTGTTACCGTACCCATCACCTCTTATAACTACACCAGAAGCGGTAATAATAATTCTTCCACTTATAGAATATTCGCCACTACTCAAAAGAAGCGCTCCTCTGAACCCATCAGATCCCAATTGAAGTGCTGCTACCTCATCTATGGCAGATTGTATGTGACTTCTGTTATCACCGGAAACAGGAGAAATAGTTCTCACAACCGCGACATCGGGAATTTCAACTTCCCCGTCCCGGTATCCCACCCAACTGAAATCCGGGACAGTGTTTCCGCCTTCATCAGCGATATACCTGAGTGTACCGTCTCCATTCAGTTGAATAAGCGAACTGAGATTTTGAGCCGAAGTGGTTGTAAAGAAAACACTCAGCAGCACCAGCGAAAACATTTTAAGCGATTTAGCCACTATACCCTCCCCTATGGTTAGAATTTTTCCATCTTTTTCTTCGAAAGTTAATCACCGCCATTGCCCTCCCTAAGCAGCCACTCCAGTGAATTTATGAAAATCTGCCACCCGTCTTCATTTAAATGGATTACCTGGGCTATCATCAGTATGAACGCAAAACGCACCCCAGGAGCTGTCATCCCAACCATCTCTTCACCTTTCGGGTAGTAATACAAAACTGCCTGGTGAGGATACCCCGGAGCAGTGGCAAGCACGTGGGCATTATTTGAAGGTACCCCGTAGCGCATATTTTTTATCACTGTGTCAACGATAGCCAACTCCCCTTCGACAAAGCTGTTTGTTGCCGGATGTGAGCTGTCCTCAATCACTATGTCTGGAATTCGGGGACCCATCCCATAATCAACATCTAATGTAGCTCCGGTCATTCCAAGATAGTGTTGTACATCGACTTGCAGAAGCATTACCGGCAGGGAAACATCTCTGAACCTATCGGTTACCGTTGAATGATGTGGTGAAGTTGTGATTAAAACAGCATCGCTGTTAGCCGTATCCGCCACGGTTGCATCGCTCGAATGAACCGCTCTTACATTTATTCCAGCTTCTTCAATACGCCTCTTTAAAACCTGATCACTCAGCTCAAGCTCATCACCTGCGACAGTGCCAACCAAAAGAAGATTAAAAATCTCACTTGTATCACCTGGTGTCACAGTGACATTTATTCCTATTCTTATTGACTGCTCCTCTGCGAGCTGATTGTCGAACAGTAGTTCAGGAGTCCTGACAGCAGGAATCCATCAAGCACCATCTGGGTTGTACCCGGGGGAATTTCATAGAGCAATTCAGTTCCGCGCATATACACAAAACCACCAGCCTGAATCAAAGAGTCCGGTATCTTTAATTTTACATAACCCGGATCTCTCAGCATCATCTGATCAACAAATGTATTTGAAGATGAGGCCTCCACCTCTGAAACAAGAGAATTTGTACCGTCACTGCTATCTACCGACATAAAGGTATATGTTCCGGGGTAAACAGAATCGAACTGGTAATACCCCATAGAATCAGTGAAAGTTGTCATCTTGACAGAAGAAGAGTGTCTGAGAGGATTATGCCCGGAGGGCAACATGATTACAAGCGTACTGTCAGCTGATTCGTGATTTTCTCTGACAACCCTCCCTATGATCGTTTCGGTTCCCCCGCCTTCAACAATTTCTACACCAGTATTGCACTAGGTTAGTACAGACACAAAACCGACAACAAGGTATAAGCAAGCTTTTTTCAATGACCGGTTCATACGTTTTCAGCTCCAGAATTAGTCTGTTTTTTGTAAGCCAGAGGGAACAGGTGATTGTTCAGGTGATACACCCTGTCTGGATTTTGATCTTTCGATGCCATTGAAAGAATTTTACTCCTGAAAGCAGCTAATTCTTCCTTAATCGCTTTATATGTTTCCTCAGACACACTGAAAGTCAATGTTGACATATCAAGATCCCTGAGCTCAAAATTCTCATAGGAACTCTGGGCAAGGTGCATCATCACCTTTTGGAAATTGATCAGGTTCATGGTGCCAACAGCTTTGCTTTCTGCCATATATCCGGTGGAAACAACATTATCGGTTCTTGAGTAGTAACCCTCTTCGTCTTTTTCGATCAGTTTCAGCCGTTCAAGTATCACAATTGCTTTTTTTGCCTGATCTGCCCTTATCCTTGGCTGCACCATGATTGCAAGATTTTCGTAATCATCTTTAAAACGGATCAGTGCAAGGATCTCCCGAATGGCAACATAATACCATTTAGAGAAATATTCATACTGATCGGCGCGCACTCTGTACACTTTATTGTCACACACAGCCATCATTTTCCTGAAAAAAATCTTTCGTTCCTCCAGGCTCTGTGCTTCATTAAATTGTACCATGCCTTGGAAATATTCGCACTCTCTTTTGGTATGTCCAAGCGCCGAAGAAAACTTTTCTATCAATGCCCTGGTTAGGTTCCGTTTTCCATCTACGAGCTCTTTGTAAAGACCTGATGATTTGATATCTGCTCTTCTCGCAAAAAACCGGTAAGAGAAAACAGGATTAATAACCTTTTGCAGCTTATAGTAATCAGCCAGATATCTTCTGTAATCAGTATAATCAAAGATGTTGATTGCCATTTTTTTTTCAGAATTCATTTGTACATACGCTCTTAACAAGTAAACATTTATAATGATATGAGAACACCATCCATTCTAAATATACGACAAAAGCTGGATTTTATAGGATGTTTTTATCGAAGAATAAAATAAGTGTTCTCTAAATGAGAACACTACACACAAAATGTCAAGGCAGGATATTTCAGGCAACTGGTCTCAAACTTCATGAGCAATTTAACCAATATTGCGGTTAGGAGGACTGATTATTCTATTGCATATTCCCGGAAGCAGTGTACCGAGTATTACTCTTACGGGAAACTTTCATTGAACTATACTTTTCATGGCACAGCTTCAATCACCCAAGAAGATACCTTACAAGCAACCGCACCCCGAACCCGGTGGCAAACTGAGGTATTTCCCCCTTTGGGGCTCCCTCATTGAAAGCTGTACCAGCTATGTCGATATGCGCCCAGGGGCAATTGCCCACAAACTCCTGGATAAATGCAGCCCCGATAATAGAACTTGCATGACCTCTTTTGAATTTTGAAAGATTTCTAAGATCCGCAATGTCACTCTTTAATGACTGACTGTATTCTTCGTAAAGAGGCATCCGCCATAGCCGTTCTCCACACTCTTCACCCGTTCGAAAAAGTTTCTCTGCGAGCAGGTCATCGTTTGAAAACAACCCAGCCACTATATCGGCAAAAGCAATCTGCACCCCTCCGGTAAGTGTTGCAAGATCAATAATTTGACTCGGCGAATATTTTTTAAGACAAAAAGAGACCGCATCTGCAAGTACAAGGCGCCCCTCTGCATCAGTGTTGCAAATTTCCACCGTTTTTCCTGAGTAGGAGCGATATACATCACCAGGAAAAAATGAATTCGCTCCTATTGCATTGTGTGCAGCAGCTATAACCCCAACAACATTTATCTTTGGTTTAAGTGCCCCAATACACCTGATGGCACCCAGTACCGCAGCCGCTCCAGCCATATCCTCCCGCATGGTCTCTATACTGCCACTTGGTTTTAAATTTTGTCCGCCCGAATCAAAGGTGATCCCTTTTCCAATTATTGCAGTCTTCTCTTTTTTCTTTGGATCACCCTGGTATTCAACAACTATCAATCTTGGAGGAAACAACGATCCCTGGCCCACCGCGTTGATAAGATCAAGCCCCTGTCGACTCATCGCTTTTTCATCCAGAACAGTCACTTTTAACCCGAACTCCTCACCCATCTTCGTCGCCTCACTGGCAAGGGCCTCAGGAGTGATAACTGATGCATTTTCATTCACCAGATCTCGAGCATAATTCACACAATTTGCAATTATATCGGCATCCTTAATTTCAGAAAGTTCCACGGATGTTGAAACAACCTCGAGGGTTTCTATCTCTGCGGGCTTTTCTGTTTTATATCTACTGAAGCGGTATGCACCAAGAATAACACCTTCAACTGCAGCCAATGCCATATCTTTGCTACACCACTGTTCCTGGGGTAAGATCAAGGATACTTCAGTACGTTTCAACTCCAGAGCCTTTTGTATACCCCGTGCCCCAGCAGCTCTTAACTTTGCGCAAGAGACCTCTTCCTTCTTCCCCAGGCCACAATAAATGAGTGCTTTTTCCTCTTCATATCTTACCGAAACCTCATCACTTACCCCCTGAAAGTCAATTATATCCAGAGAACCTTGAGAAACAAGATTTAAAACCACTTGATGATTGGAATTTTTTGAAAATATGACATTCATGCTTACCGTCCAATATTTAATTAGAGTGTCAAATACTATTTTTATGTTATAGTTTTTATTCCAAAGAAAAAACTGTTCCTAATATATATATTTGTAAGACTTTTTTCAGGCCTTATAGGAACACCTGAACTATCAGTAAGTTTTAATGCTTTAAACACTCTCATTTTCAGGATTGGAGACCATGGGCAAGACAGCAATTTTGTTTCCTGGACAGGGATCACAGGAGATTGGTATGGGAGCGGATCTTATTGGAAAATATCCGCTATTCGAATCACTAGTAGAGATGGCATCAGATATTACAGGGGAGGATATCGCTGATGTCTGCATTAACGGCCCCGATAGCAAACTTATTCGCCCTCACCTGCTACAACCGCTAATCGTCTGCGTTTCCCTAAGCTACTACGAGCAGTTACTTGAGCATGGAATCAAAGCCGACTATCTTGCAGGTCATTCACTTGGTGAGATTACCGCCCTTGCAGCAGCAAAGATTGTCACCTATGAAGAAGCCATAAAGATTGCGCTTAAGCGTGGTCAGTTAATGGATGATATAGCAAATACCAACAATGGTGGTATGATGGCAGTGATGTTTGCTGATATAGAAGTGGTAAAAAGAGCCCTTGATGAAATGAACCAACCAGAAAAAATCAATCTTGCCAACAACAACGCACCGGCTCAGGTGGTGCTCTCAGGTGATCTTGAGGCACTCGAACAGTTCTCCCAAAAAGGGATCGGAAGATGCCTGATGGTAAAGGTAACTGGCCCATGGCATAGTCCGTACATGGAGAGCACAAAATTACACTACCAGGAGTGGGTAAAGTCAATAAACTTTCAGCCCCCTCAGATACCGATAATCCTCAATGCTGCCACAAAAGTTGTCAGAGACCCTGAAACAATCAAACAACTGCATATTGAACAGCTCACCGATGTAGTTTACTGGAGAGAGAGCATGGAATATCTCATGCACTCTGGTGTTGACCTGTTGTACGAAGTTGGACCAGGAAAAGTGCTTAAGGGGTTGGCCCGTGCAAACGGTTTCAAAAAGGGATCGACCGTTATCTCAATAAACAGCATTGACAACATTAAAGCACTATACCACGAAACAGCAATGAGCTGATATACTGTTTAACAAACCTTTCTCAACTGCTCTTTTGGGAAACTATACAGCTGTTTCTGCACTTTTTTGAAGAGGTTTCTCTGTCATATGCAGAATCTCCCTTGCCCTGGAAATCGCTCCAGCTAAATCGGCATAAATGTTATCTTTCCCGATTTTCTGATCCATATCTGCTTTTGCAAATGTCTTCATCACTCTGGGCTCAACACCCGAGAGTATAAGAGAGGTTCTGTTTTTATTACATCTTTGGATAAATTTCTGCAGGGTGATAAGACCTGTTGAATCAATAAATGGCACGTTTCGCATTCTAAGTATGAGAATTTTGGATTCGTTGCTTATTTCACCTATAGTTTCCTCGAAACTAAACGCCGTTCCAAAGAAGAATGGTCCCTTGATTTCAAATAGATCTACACCGTTTGCAATCAAATCTTTATCTATTGTAACACAGTCTTCTGTAGATGGTGCAAGGTTATTATCGTCGTAGTCATTAGAGATCACTTCAACTCCGGAGATCTTTATCAATCTGCGCATAAAGAGAATAACCGATAATGCAACTCCAACCTGAATAGCAATTGTAAGGTCAGCTATAACCGTGAGGAAAAACGTGGCCATCAGCACAACCACATCGGCTCTTGGAGTCTTCCAGAGCGCAACAAATGTTCTCCACTCACTCATATGATATGCGACAACAACAAGAATGGCAGCAAGCGCAGCCATAGGTATATAGACCACCAGCCGGCCCAAAAAGATCATTATCAACAGGACAACAACAGCATGTACGATTCCGGCAATGGGTGTGTTGCCACCGTTTCTGATATTTGTTGCGGTACGGGCGATAGCACCAGTGGCAGGTATTCCCCCGAAGATTGGTGTAACCACATTAGCGATACCCTGAGCAATAAGTTCTATGTTCGAGCGGTGTTTGCCACCATTCATCCCATCGGCAACAACAGCGGACAACAGCGCCTCAATCGCGCCGAGCAAAGCAATGGAGATAGCCGGTGAAATTAGTGTTACCATCGTTTTAAGTTGTAAATCGGGGAGTACGGGAGCAGGAATCATAGAAGGGATAGAGCCGAAACGACTTCCGATAGTATCAACATTAAGACCCAGAATATTAACAACAGCAATTGAGAAGGCAAGTGCTACCAGAGAACTTGGGATTTTTTTGAATTTTTTGGGCCAGTAGACAAGGATAAGAATCGAACCGGCAGCTACAATAAAGGCCTGCCAGCTTAAAGAAGCAAGAGATTTTAAGTAGAGTACCCATTTCCCAAAAAAATCAGGGGGTAAAGTATCGAGCGGAAGTCCCAGTAAATCCCTGATTTGAGAAGTAAAGATCACAACAGCGATTCCACTGGTGAACCCTACAATTACCGGGTATGGAAAAAATTTAATGATTGACCCTAGACCGGCAAATCCCATAATTATCAGTATAACGCCAGCCATTAGAGTAGCAGTTACAAGCCCTTCTACACCGTGGTTCTGTACAATTCCATAAAGAATAACCACAAAAGCACCGGTAGGACCGCCAATCTGGACTCTACTTCCTCCTAGTAAGGAGATAAAAAAGCCGGCAATAATAGCAGTAACCAGCCCTCTGTCAGGAGTGACACCAGAGGCGATAGCAAAAGCGACAGCAAGGGGTATGGCTACAATTCCAACGATGAGACCGCTGGTTAAGTCGGCAAAAAACTTTTGCTTTGAGTAGTTTTTAAATGAGTCAAGAATTATGGGGCGAAGCATAGGACCCTAAACATATATAAAAAGGGGATCTTCATTGGTATTTGAAGATCCCATAAGAATAAAACCTGGCAGCGTCCTACTCTCCCATGCAGTCACCCACACAGTACCATCGGCGCAGTAGGGCTTAACTTCCGTGTTCGGGATGGGAACGGGTGTGACACCTACGCCATAACCACC
>SKJJ01000073.1 GCA_007115975.1 Chitinispirillum sp. | reverse complement strand
CGTAACGGTAAAAGAACCGGAACTGCTGCGCTGAACATGGCAATGGATATGCTTAAAGAAAAGCTTATCAATGAAGAAACAGCAGTGATGAGAGTAAAACCTGCTCAGCTTGACGAACTGCTTCACCCTGTGATTGAGCCTGTGGCTGAAAAGAAAACTCCTGTGCTTGGTAAGGGGCTTCCTGCAGGACCAGGTGGCGCAGCCGGTCAGATCGTGTTCACTGCAGATGCTGCAGTTGAATGGGCGAAAAAAGGTAAAACAGTTATCCTTGTCAGGGATGAAACAAATCCTGAAGACATCGAAGGTATGCAGGCTGCTGTTGGTATTCTTACTGCTCGTGGTGGTATGACAAGTCATGCTGCACTTGTTGCACGCGGTTGGGGTAAGTGCTGCATCGTTGGTGCTGATAAGTTTGAAATCGACTATGCTAAGAAAACAATGTCAATCGAAGATAAGGTGCTTAACGAGGGTGATGTTGTTACACTCAATGGTACAAAAGGGTACGTTTATGAAGGTGCTCTTGCGATGATGGATGCAACCGAGAATCCCAAGTTTCAGGTCTTTATGAAAATGGTTGATAAGTTCCGCAAGATGGGTGTTCGTGCGAATGCTGATACACCCGATGATGCTGCTGTGGCTCAGGCTTTTGGCGCTGAAGGTATCGGCCTTATGAGAACTGAACACATGTTCTACGGTAAAGGCAGTGATCAACCATTGTTCTTACTTCGTAAAATGATTTTCAGCACAACAAAGGAAGAGCGCACGAAGGCCCTTGATGAACTCTTCAAATTTGTCAAAAAAGACATGAAAGCTACCATGGAAGCGATGAAGGGTATGCCGGTTACAATCCGTCTGCTCGATCCGCCTCTGCATGAGTTCGTGCCGCAGAATGAGGAAAAAATGGAAGAGATCGCCAAAGCTCTTGGTATTTCTGTTGACGATGCCAAGAGAAGAGGTGATTCGCTTCATGAAGTTAACCCAATGATGGGGCACCGTGGTGTTCGTCTGGGTGTGACATATCCTGAAGTAACTGAGATGCAGGTACGTGCTATTCTGACTGCTGCCGCAGAGTTGCTCAAGGAGAAGAAAAAGTGCCTTCCTGAAATCATGGTTCCTGTAACTTGTGATGTTAAGGAACTGACCGATCAGAAGGTTCTGGTCAAGAAAATAGCAGCAGAGGTGAAAAAAGAGTTTGGTCTGAGAAAACTCGTTTACCTCTATGGAACTATGATCGAAATCCCGCGTGCTGCACTGCTTGCAGACAAAATGGCTGAAGAGTCGGATTTCTTCTCTTTCGGTACAAATGACCTTACTCAGATGAGTTTTGGATTCAGCCGTGATGATATCGGTGGATTCCTTGGTGAGTATCTTGAGAAGAAGATCCTCGTTGAAGATCCTTTCCAGAGTATTGATATTGATGGTGTTGGTGAGCTGGTTAAGACTGGTGTTCAAAGAGGCCGATCAGTTAAAGATAAGCTCAAAATTGGTGTATGCGGTGAGCATGGTGGAGATCCGGCATCGGTGAAGTTTTTCCATGCTATTGGACTCAATTATGTAAGTTGTTCTCCATACCGTATCCCGATTGCACGCTTGGCTGCTGCTCATGCAGAGATTGAAGCAAAAAACGCTTCTGCTCCTGCAAAAGCAAAGAAGACAGCAAAAAAGGTTGCCAAAAAAGTTGTCGCAAAGAAAGCTGCAAAAAAGACAAAAAAAAGGTAACTATTAGTATAATGTAATGATGGGACAGGGTTCATCGGTTTTGAATCCTGTCCTTTTTTTATGAATCGAGGGGGAGTAATGATTCAGTTTGATCTTCATGTACATACCTTTTTCAGTCTTTGTGGTATTCACACTGTAATGGAGCTGATACATCACGCACATTCACTGGGGATGAAGGGGTTTGCGGTTACTGACCATGGGCTCACACTGGGGGGACGCCTCAACAGCCCGTTTTTTGAACGATTTAAATCTCCGGTTAAGGATGTAAATGTACTTAAAGGGGTAGAGTGCAATGTGCTGGATGAAAATGGTACAATCGACAAACCAAAATTGTTGATGCCCTTTATTGATATTGTTCTTCTTGGTATCCATCCAAACTCAACATCCGGCAAAACGGTTGAAAATTACACCGATATGCTTATTCGTGCAATCGAAAAAAATCCCTGTGTTGATATTATCACTCACCCCAATGATCCGGTATATCCGGTAGATTACGAGAGTTTGGCCCAAGCGGCAAAAAAGGCCGGAGTCGCCATTGAGCTCAACAACTCCAAAATCCTCTATAACAGAAGCAGTATAGAGTCCACAACTGCGCTTGTGGAGGCGTGTAAAAGGGCGGGCTGTTTGATGGCTGTAAACAGCGATACACACGCTATTCATGAGTTGGGACTGGATGATTCGGTACGGCCTATTTTACAGTCTGTAGGGTTTAAGGAGGAGATGATTGTAAACAGAACTGAGAAGAGTGCACTTGAATTTGTTGACAGCAGGGTTGAGCGGAAGAGGTAGTTGCAGCTTGGGTTCACGCTTTTTGACTGTTATAAATAAAAATGCCGGGAATAATTTTTCGCTTTGCACGAAGAATGAAAAAGGGCTTTATACAAAAACTATATTCAAAGTTCAGCATAGCCCGTTTTTGCTGTGAAGAATGCCCGTTGTTAAACAGGTTTTTTTGTAAACAATGATTGTTCCTGTGATGTGAAAATGCCTCATACCTCAAAAAAGTTCGACCCCATTCTCGACTCCATTGCTGATGGCGTTTTTACCGTTGACAATGATTGGAATGTCACCTCTTTTAACAGAGCTGCAGAAAATATTACCGGCGTGGATCGTAAAGATGCTGTTGGGAACAAGTGCTGGGAGGTTTTTCATGCAGACATTTGTGAACGTGATTGTCTGTTGAAAAAGACAAAAAAAACGAATAGGTCTTGTGTAAATAAAATCGTGAGAATTTTGCGAAAATCCGGCGCAGCAACACCGATAAGTGTCTCTACTGCCATTCTCAGGGATGAGAGGGGCAAGGTGATTGGTGGAGTCGAAACGTTCAGGGATTTAAGTGAGATCGAAGAGTTGCGTAAGGAGATTTCTGGTAAAAGTACTCATTACGATATGATCACCCGCAATCATCGGCTACTTGAGATTCTCAGTACTCTTCCGGCTATTGCACAGAGTGAATCACCGGTTCTTGTGCTTGGTGAGAGCGGAACCGGAAAGGAACTGCTCGCAAAAGCCATTCATAATCTAAGTAACAGGAAAAAAGGTCCCTTCATAGCGGTCAATTGTGGCGCTTTGCCGGAAAATCTGCTCGAATCAGAGTTGTTTGGATATAAAAAAGGAGCATTTACCGACGCAAAAAGCGATAAGGCCGGTCGTTTCGATAGGGCAAAAGGCGGAACACTTTTTCTTGATGAAGTAGCAGAGTTGCCAAAAGGGGTACAGGTTAAGTTGCTGCGGGTTCTTCAGGAACACGTCTACGAACCGCTTGGTGCTACTGAATCGATCAGATCAGATGTTCGAATCGTTGCTGCCACCAACCGGGATCTCAAAAAGATGGT
>SKJJ01000157.1 GCA_007115975.1 Chitinispirillum sp. | reverse complement strand
TAAGAGCCCACCACAGAGGCACGGAGGACACTGAGAGGAAAATGATATAAAAACCTATTTGGAGGCCCTCTCGTATTCTCCCTATTCTCTGTGCCCTCTGTGCCTCCGTGGTGAATATCCATTTCTCCTTCTCCTACTCAAGTCGTAATTGCTCTTTCCATTTCACCCCCCAAAAACCTATCTTATAATCAAAAGTACCATTACCCCAATCCACCGACACATGAAAAAAGACTCTCCAAGAACACCCCTGTTTGTAATCTGGCTTCTCCTTAGCGCCGCGCTTTACGCCTACACCGGCTATCGCAGTGACCTTTTGAAAATCAATAGTTTTCTTCTTGTCTATGCAGCCCTGTTTGCCACGTTCTTTTTGGGATGGCGCTATTTTGCTGGCCACTTAAGCTGGAAATGGATCATCGTAGCCGGACTTTTTTTACGGCTGATTTTTGTCCCCGCCTTTCCAAGGCTAACTGAAGATTATCACCGCTTTCTCTGGGACGGCTGCATTGTGGCTCAGGGAGGTAATCCCTTTGCACTGACTCCGCTGGAGGCAATGGAGAGCGTGGATTTTGAGCTCTCCGAAAAACGGTTGAAATTGATGAATTCACCCCGCTATATCTCTGTTTATCCACCTCTGCTTCAGGGGATATTCGGTGTTTCAGCAATGATTTTTCCCGATTCACCTCGAGGGAGACTTGGGGTGATGCGCTCGTTTATGATTCTTGCAGAGATGGTTTCACTTTTTGTTATGATGCTAATGCTCAAGAGCAAAAGCAAGGGGTTCAAGTCGCTTGCACTCTATGCCTGGAATCCCTTCATCATAACAGAGCTAACCGGCAACCTCCATTTTGAAGGAGTGATGATTCCGTTTTTACTGCTGACTCTCTACTGGGCAGGACAGGAAAAATTTTTCAGGGCATCGGTTGCACTCGGCCTTGGTGTTGCCACAAAGCTTCTGCCACTTATGTTTTTGCCCCTGTTTTTGCGACGCTGGGGTCTCAAAAAAACAGCCGCTGCAACTACTGTCATAGGTATCGTCAATGCCACCTTCTGGTTTCCATTCTGGTTTAATCAGCTTCCGTCAAATTTTTTCTCCAGTCTGCGCCTCTACTTTGATCATTTCAAGTTCAATGCGAGTGTCTTTTACACACTAAGATGGCTGGGAAATGTGTTTAACGCGGGAGATTTGTTTTTCCAGCATTTGGGCTTTTTCCTGAGCATCATTACCGCAACGTTTATTCTTCTGTATTCCTTCAGGCGTAAAGAAGCGGTGAACAAGCCACTCGCGTTTTCGTTTCTTGTTATCTGGTCGATGTACTATTTCAATGCCACAACGGTGCACCCCTGGTATATCAGCCCTCTTATTGCTTTTGGCGTACTTACCGGTGTCAAATTCCCACAGGTCTGGGCGCTCTATCTGCCCCTTACCTATCTTACTTATTCCCGTATCCCCTATGGGGAGTCACTATGGGTTGTTCAGATTGGGTACAGTGCAGTTTTTGGTTGTATACTGTTGGAATCGGGGATTATACAGGAACTTTGGCGTAACATTAAATTAAAGACAGCAAAACGAAAAGAAAAACTTCTTGAAACTGTTTACAAACCAAGTGATACGGTTCTGGATGTGGGCACAGGAAACGGAGCCCTTTGTACTCTTCTTCAAAAAAGAGGCGTGGCCGTTACTGCTCTTGACGTAAAAGACCGATGTCTGTTTACAGGTGTTTCGGTTGCACTCTTTAACGGTGCAAATATTCCATGTGATGACAAGTCTCAGGATTATGTTCAGTTTATAACAGTTCTGCATCATGCCCGTAATCCAGAAAAACTTCTCTCAGAGGCAAAACGGGTCGGCCGTACTGTAATAGTAATGGAAGATATCTATAACTCAAAATGGCAGAAGTACCTGACATATGCAACAGACAGTCTGGTTAATGCCGAATTTCTGGGTCATCCCCATAACAACAAAACCGATGCTGAGTGGCAAAGATTATTCAGCCAAATGGGGTTTGATCTTGAGGAGATGAAAACCGTCTCTTTTCTGGGAGTGTTTACACAGGTACTATACCGCCTAAAGGCTCCTATACAAGAGAAGGTTGAAGCAGTTATAATGCATAGTCAATTAGAGGAGAAACATGATCATAACGAACCGCTCCAATAGATTCGCTCTGATACTTTTTCTGGCGGGAATAATGTTACCCTGTTCTCCAGTTTTTCAACAAAAAACTATTGCATCAGCTTCAGAGGTAATAGTAACCGATAGACCAATGAGTGCAAACACGCCCGATCTCTCCATACGTATACCTGCAACTTTTCATCCCCAACGATTCAATCGCGCTGCGGGGCTTAAAAATCACCACTTTATAACCTGGAAAGAGGGGAATGCAGCCGGAAGAGCCCTTTTTACCACAACGGTTGCAGACAGCACAGTGCACGATGCGCTACTTGGTATCGGGGCTCGACCGGGGAACAATCTCACAGAAAAGAGTTGGACAGCACGCAAAAACCGACGATCTCCTTTCCCCGACATGCTCATTGAAGGAACTGTTGTCCAAATTGATTTTCTAATAGACGGCGATACGATTGGGGCACATGATATTCTCCGGGATGATGCCGGAAACGCATTTGATTTTCGGTTTGGAGGAAATCGTGATCTGATATCGGTCTGGCAGTCGGGTTGTGTGGTGTGCCTTCAGAGCTGTCCGGGAAGTAAGATCGGAAACAGAACCTACTCCATACGGGATCTGGTTAAAGGCCACTCTCAATTTTCTGTCAAAAAGGACAGCAGGCTTGAAGATGGTGATACTCTTGAGATCCGTTTTTCTATCATTGCGGAGCAGCATTGATGAAAGACAGATGCAAAAGAATCGACAATGATTATGTAAACGGTGATCACTCCCGAAACAATCTTCTGCTGTTGCTCTCTCTGTGTGCTTTTGGACTTGGTCTTGTTGCTTTTACATTTACAAACAGGTTTTCTGAAAGTCTGTATTTCTTTATCGCCGCTTTTTTACTCACCTTTACCGGTATGCTTGGCCTTCGAAACTTCTGGCCCAAACACTGGGGGGCTAAACACATAATGGTGATCGCCGTTATTGCCAGAGCAGTTCTTCTTCCGGTTGAACAAGGGGGTGATGTGCATCACTATTTTTCGGTCCAAAGGAATCAGATCGAATCCAGCACAGTGGCAAACCAGCACGACCTAGCCAGCAATACCGGAACCGAAACCGGCAGCACGCCTGAATACAAGCAGAATAGTATCGCCTATTTACAGGCCATAACAGATCAGTTGAAAGGACATTCTCCGTTTCTTTTCAAAACTATTCTTGCCCTCGTTGATCTTGGGACACTTTTTCTCCTTATTCTCTATCTAAAAAGCAGAGGGTCGCGGTTAAATGAAGCTCTTCTTTATGCTGCAAACCCCCTTATCCTTTACGCTTTTTCCGCGCAGGGACAGACCGTTGCACTTATGCTGTTTACCGTTGCACTCTCGCTGTTACTGCTTCAGAAAAAACGGTTTGGGTGGATGTTTCTTCTTATAGGCTGCACAGGGGCATTTAAACCAGTTGTGTTCCTCGCCTTACCGCTTCTAATCCGGAAAGACAGTGTTCGTCTTTTTCCTTTAGCACTCTTGCCTGCCGCAGCCGTTATCATCCATTCACCCGATTTGCTGGGGGGATTAAAAGACACGCTCACACTGGCAACAGATCACATTTATATAGGATTTGGCTACACCGTGCTATCACAGTTTCTCTCTAACCAGATGAGTAGTGCTGTAACCATAGGGATTTTTGCACTTTACTACTCCTATACACTGTTTCTGACTCCTGACCCAATCAGGGCATGCGCTAATACAGCAGTTGCATTTCTGATACTTTGGCCGGCTGTACATCTTTCGTATTTTACCGTGATCGCACTATTTTCAGTTCTCTGCCCAGTGAAGTTCTGGATTGTTCTGACCGGGACAGCAGGTCTGTTCTGGCCTGTAGGGTCGAGTTTTCTTTCAACAGGGAATCGGGTAAAATGGTTGACAGTAACATTCCTGCAATATATGCTGCCGTTTATAACCGGCCTGCTATACAAAAGAAACACTCCAGAATTTTCATCTCCAGATTTCGGACCACCGCAAAAAATATCGGTGATAATACCGGTGCTCAATGAAGAGGCCGGTATTGGGGCGTTGCTTCAATTGATCAGTTTTTCTTATGAGGTGAATTCAGAAATAATAGTAGTCGACGGTGGATCATCAGACAATACCGAGTCTGTTGTCAAATCCGTACCCGGAACCATATTCGCTAAATCGGATCTCGGACGGGGCACCCAAATAGCTAAGGGTGTTAAGATTGCAACGGGGGATCTAATCGTTATCATTCATGCCGATACTGTTCCCAATCATGACTGCATGAACGAGATTTTTCGTTTTTGCAGCAGACACCCCTGGGTATGCGGAGGATCGGTTAAGACAAAATACAACTCAATGGAACCGCGTTTTCTTCTTATTACCCTGTTGAACAACCTTCGTTCTGAACTTACCGGTATCAGTTTTGGAGATCAGGTACAGTTTTTCAGAAAAGAAGCTCTTGCAGACGGTTTTCCTAATGTTAAACTGATGGAGGATATCGAACTATCCATGCTCCTTAAAGAGTGTGGCACAGTATCGAGTCTTTCTTCACTCGCCAACAGTTCTGTACGACGATGGAAATCCACACAACACCTGCGCAATATGCAACTTGTAATTTCTCTAACCGTTCTGTATCTATTAAGGCGAAGATTTAACCTGCTTCAACCATCAAACGAGGATTTTTACAGGAAGTACTATGGCACATCGTGATAGACAATCAGAGAATTTTACCGTGATTCTTTTTGCAAAAACCCCCGGAACTTCTGTAAAGACACGGATAGCGGCAACGGAAGGGGAAGGCGGTGCAAAGCAGATTTATGGAGAATTACTCCGGGAGATGGTGCAGGTTCTTAGTCCTGTACAGTATCACGTTGCCTACACCGGTGAGGAAAACGGTGGATCCCTGAGAACTCTTTTTAATGATGCCGCGTCTTTCTTTCCGCAGGTACAAGGGGATCTGGGCAGGAGAATGAGAGAAGCCTGCACCCGCTTTGCACAGGCAGGATATACTCATTTCTGTATCATAGGCAGTGACTGCCCCTCCCTTTCGACAGAAGATATACAGCAAACAAGCGACTCTCTTGCAAAGGGGTATGACGTGGTGCTGGGGCCTGCAGAGGACGGCGGGTATTACCTTGCAGGTGTGAACGCTAAAGGCATAAGTATTTTCGATGCCACCAAGTGGAGCTGTAATGACCTTTTTGAGGAGACGCTGGGCATTGCAAGGCAGCATGAGTTAAGAGTAAAGCTTTTACCGGCAAAGAACGATATTGACACTATGGAAGATTACCGACGGTGGAGAGATGGTGTTATAAGCAGCAAAATTCAATAATAGAAGATTTCGAAAAACTGCAAAGGATTATCAGAGAAGGTTACTAAATAACGCAACAAACCTATTTCAGCACATTATGATCCCGCGCGCACCCGCAACGAAACCTCGTCTCCCTCCTGTAAAATCGATTGCAGTACCTTAAAACCTGAACCACCCCTGTACCAGTCACGCATACTGTATTCTGAATTCCCCACAACTCCGGCAGGGCAACTCTGAAGACACACCAGACATCCCGAATCAAAATGTCTTATCAAATTGGGGTTACCCCCGTAATGCAAGCGAATGTCTTTTCCCCTAATATCAACAAGTACTGAAACAAGTGGAATTATTTTTCCTCTGAAAAGAATCTCAATATTTATCGGATCGCCTTTAATTCTTCTGTCCGGCGCAGATACACCATCTAAAGCGAGCTTCTCCCAGCTATCGATTGTAAGATTCTCCTGTGACTCCAACCCAATCTCCCGCAAAGCACTTTCCAGACCCTCTGCCGAGATGGAAGCTGAAAACAGTGCATGAGGCGCGGCAAATCCATCCTTCCAGGCTACCAGATGGTGATTTTTCATTCCATCCTGGCTTTTGAAATGTGATGGTTTAAAACGTGCTGAAAATTCTACCCATCCATTATTCTTGTTTGTTATTAATGCACTCCTCCTGAGGGAATAGAAATCGAGTGAAAAAACAGTATACGTGACACTATACGACCCAAGCTCGATAGTTTCGAAGCTATAACCATACAGTTCACATTGAAGAACAGTATGTTCGTGTGAATAGACAGTAAGCACACGGTCGATAATAGTCAGGGTGACATTACTCTCCAGTTGTGCGCTTAACGGTGTTGATAAACGGACCTCCTTAAGTATCGTCTGGATAGTATGCTGTGTGGGGTCAAGTAATAACACACGTACCAAAGCCAGATGCTTTTCAATTACTATTCTGCCAAGCTTAATCTTAAATACACCTTTATCTGCATGGCTGGTTTGCAGACCTGTGATACTGAGACCACTTCTGTTACTAATCTGGCTGCTGAGTGAAATATCAAGACTGCATGAGTAAACACTCTCACCCACCGGTACAGTTATCCTGAACCAGCGATCAGGATGAATTGTCAATTCATGATCAACAGTTTTGGATACAAGACCTGTTCTGTTGTATTCTTCGGGAAATCTCAAATATATTCTCTCTGCCTCGCGATGGGTAGCAGAGGCAGAAAATAAAATAATCAACAGAAGCGATACACCGAAGGCAATTTTTCTCATACCAAACCCGTTCTAATAGTAGCGGTTAACACTCAGAGCAACATTCGACGACCAGTTCCATCTTCCCGATGCATCGGCAAAAACTGATTCAGCATTCGATTTTCCATATCCCGGCCCTATGCCCCCCTTAACTGACCAAAACCACTTGGAGTCAAATCTATGCTCAGCAATAATCATCGGCATAACACCTATTCCAACTTCGATCACACTGTCTCCGTCGTGCGAATTTTTCCAATGTTTCCATTCGGAATATTTTCCCGTAATCAACAACTCCCCAACGATTCTTGTCTTACTGTTGAGTGCTACGGCTCTTTTAACACTTGCATACATATCGGCACTTGGAGTCTTAAGCAGACCACCGGGGTTATTCAGATTCATCGAAACCATTGTCTCCCCTGAAAAGCCAGCCTTGTAGTCTCCGGAACCCGACCTGAAACCTGCTCCAATTCTAATCTTCAGATTACCAGAACCGATCCATTCTCCATCGGTTGAATAGAACAGCGGAATGACCATACCAATTCTGGGCTCAAACAGCTCAAGCTTTTTACCAAAATAGAAACTCATATTCCCCGGAGCAAAACGATTCCCTGTGTACGCCCCCTAACTGAAACGAGTGGTCAGGATAAGTGGAATCTGCACTGATACAGGAAGGTCTAACAGCGAAAAGTAAGAGGAGGCTGTAAGTTTTGAAAAGAGCAGATGGTTTTCATCACCGGAATGAACATTCCACGATGAAGTAGACAGAGAGAGTAACCCGGCGTTGGTATGCACCGACATAACAACCATTATTACAAGAGTAAAATGCACGATCCGTTTTTTACCAGTGTTGTTTTTCATATTCAAACTCTTTCTGTATTATTCCAACCCAAGTTCTTGTCGAAGGTGTAAAAACTCATTACTGCTCTGTTTCCAGTACGGTTCTCTGCGTGAAACAATCAGTTTTCCGGAAGATCCATCCCGTTCGCAGAATTCAACGATACGGCGGGGATATGCCTTCTCCACCCAAACAGTCGTAACAGCAGTATCTATTGTCCAGCTAAAGGGCATCACATCGATTTCCCCAAGCGAAGTGCTGCGTTTCTGTGATTGCCCCTTAGAAACAACCGCCTCAACTGCCCCGTCCTTTTGGTGCGTTTTACGCAGAATCCATCGTGATGGCAGAAGGGTTATCTCTTTGGACTCACCCTCCTTTAGAAATGGACCATTAAGTTCACGTACTCTTATCCAGAGGTTATCCTCTGTTTGGAGTTTGTCTGCACTGAAATGGTAGGACTGTTCCCCTGGAGTTTCAAAGTAGCTGTAGAGCGATCCTTCATACCGGCCAGGTTTACGGATAATCCGTTCAAACACCATTCCACACCACTCCTGGGAACTGAATGCAACTTTCATGGTTGCCATATTTCCGTATGGTTTTTTGTTTTCAACAGATGTAAACACCGAAGTCATCACAGTGTAATCATAAATGCCGGTGACAAAATGGCGGTGATCATTGAGCTTTATCACTCTCACCATCAGTTCATCAGCTAAGCGAACATCCGGTTTAATATTATTCTCCAGACGCATCGGTTCGGTAACAAACACCATGACACGTGTACCCTGGCGCGTTTCACCATATTGAAACTGCTCAAGGGAATAGGTGGAGATCTCTGCATTACCATCATACCACAGCGAGTTGAATTTTTTCTGATCACTACCGGCACACATAAATACAACCATAACTATTACAAAAAAGAGAACACTTTTCATACTACACTCCTCCCGAAAACAGTTTACTCCGTTACAACAATTTTCTCTCCATAACAGGAACATAACGACCCGATACACTCATGATTTTTAGCTACCTGGGTACAGCTTCGGATATTTTCTGCCTGCAATTTAACAGATATGAATTTTTCAGAGATCTCAGCAGCACACTGCAATGCAACAATACAATCCCTTCTGCAGCATCTGGCGGCTTCAATTGTGCAAAGCCGTTTCATCACTTCCGTAACTGCGGATTGCACAAGCATTCGTCCGGTACCCTTCAGAGGAGTTGCATCCAGTATCAGACTGAATGCCACACCGACACCGGTTGCTGCCCCGCAAATGCCGGTAAAAGCACATGACCCTCCTGCGATTTGTATCCCCCTTTGAATGGCAGTAGCGATAATCTCACGGGGAAGTTTACCGCCGCTGTTGATATATGCAGTAATCACTACAGCCGGAACAATTGCATGGTGCTCCGGGCCGTGCACAGGGACTGACGGATGAGAACGGATAAGAGAAAACAGTGAAAGCATATCGGTTTCTCTGCTCTCAATACAGGCCTTTTCTATTATGTTTAGCGCGTGTGCACTGTGGCACTGATCACATACAAAATGTCCCTCTGCACACACCGAATTGGCAGAGAGTTCTTTTTGGCAATAGGAACAGGTAGCATTGGTGCTGATATTTGTATAGATAAGATCCGATCCGCATACCATACAGCCGCTGCGATGGCGCTTGTTTTCCTCTGTTATGTTGTGCTTGTCATCCGTTTTCTTTCCACTAGCGGGAGCACATGCACAGGAGGAAGTCATCTCTACATTTGTTGCCATACCGCTCTCATCAAAAATAAGTACCTCTTCTCCCAGAGCCCTGGCAGTGCTTTGCCGAACTTTTGCTGTGGTACCCGGAACAAGGAGCTTGCCGTCTGCTGTTATAGCGGTAGCAAAAGGGCCTCTGTACATACAATCCACCAAAGGGGAATCTGCTCTCTTGTATGCCTCAAGTGTCAGGGAATAGAACTGATGTCCTTTGACTACCCGGTACGGGAAACGCTTAATTACCCTGAAATTCTCAAACCCCGACTCCTCAAGCAAGCCCAGCAGATCGCGCTGGCGCAGACTTGCCCCGATACATTCACCCTTGAGCGTGGTATCATTTCGGATAACACCACCGGGTTCCTTTTCACATACCACATCTGAAACAACCACTCTTCCACCAGAGCGCAGAACCCTATACAATTCAGAGAACATTTTTCTCTTATGAGGAGAAAGGTTCAACACACAGTTAGACAGGACAACATCAGCCGAGCAATTGTCAAGCGGAAGTGATTCCAGATACCCCTTTTTGAAATGAAGATTATTGAAACCAAGAGTGGATGCAACCTCCAGGGCTCCTTCGGAAGCGATCTTTAGCATTGGATCAAGCATGTCGATGCCGATCACCTGCCCGGTTTTACCTGTTTTCGCCGATGCGATAAAGCACTCTATTCCCCGGCCGCACCCAAGGTCAATCACCGTTTCACCCTCTTTGATAGCAGCATCCGTTACGGGACTGCCGCATCCGTATCCTCTGAAACGTAAATGTCGGGGAATATGCCCAATCTCCTCTTCAGGGTAGCATACCGGATTCAGGATGTCATCGTTTTGTCTGATAGCTGCCTGACTGTAGAATTCCCTGACAGATTGGTAACTGTCTCCTGAAACGGAAAGCAGACAGTTTGAATGTATATGCCTGATGGTACCTTCATCGGCGCAACTGGAAAGAACCTCACCAATTGAGAGCCGCAGCGCAGGAGACTTTACAGTAGACTCCGTACCGGCTTCATTTTCAATAAGGTAAAGTAATGCTTTCTCATAAAGGGAGCTGTAAGGATCAGTTGCGATAAACTTTCCTTTGTGCATAAAACTATGATCGAAATCTCCTCCTCCGGTGAAAAACCGCCACGGATTAGTGTCCCCTGCGATGGTAGAATTACGTATGTCATTAAGAATAGGGCTATTATCCCACACCGAACTGAGAGATTTGTCTATTGCAGTACCAAGGGCATCAATACCCACCGTGGCAGCAGAAGGATAGAGTTTCATGTCGGGGCCGACCGCTGCAGATTCCCGCGCAGCACTGCTTCCATCATGAACCGTGCCGCGTGCACAGAAAATCTGGGTTTTAAGTGCTTCCATGTTATCAATTGAGACCCCACGATCAAGACCTGTTTGGTACGCACTCACAAGAGATTCAAATATCTGCTCCGGCTCAACGAAATCGTGTTGTTTACCTCTCCCGCGCACAAAATGCCACATATAATGTATACCCGATGCACCTGCATCAGCAGCATAATCAACTACACTAGTCATGTCGTCAACATTACCCTTTGATACTGCCATAGACAGAGTGAAGGGAATCCCGTGTGATCTCAGTGTTTGCAGACTCTTACCAAGTCTGCTGAAACTGCCCGCTCCCCGAAGCGTATCGTGGGTTTGCTGTAAACCATCGATACTCAATTGCAAATGAAACCGCTCTGTGCCCCAGGATTTTATATCATCCAAAAAGGAGCCGATATTCACACCATTGGTTAAAGCTACCACATGAGAATCCTTCATAGACAACAGATTGTCAATAATTGTACGGATCTCTTTGTGTACAAACGGTTCTCCTCCGGTGAGGGCAAAGAGCCTGCATCCGATACCAAAGGCCTGTGAAGCGATTTCAGATACAAATTGGGCACTTAATGAAGGGGTTTCGCTGCTATCCGATGAAAACAGGCAGTGATTGCAGGACATATTGCACCTGTTAGTTACATGAAACCAGAGTTCCTTTAATGCATAACTCCCGCAATCACCGAAGAGGCCGGTATAGGATGAAAAATTGTTGTCAGGAAGCCTCCCAAGAAACCGCTGTTCCTCGATAGTAAGAGGCCTTTGGGGATTTAGCATTAAATCCTGTAAAATTGTATCACCAGCAGTATCAGGGACAAACCACGCCGGGCCTTTACGGCTTATATATACAGGTACATTTTCTGAATTGAATCTGTGCCACTGTTCGCTGTAGCTTTTCAATGTATTCCTTTCTGCAAATTCCCTAAACTCATTTGTATACACAGAACTCTTTTTTTGAGCAGCAGGACCTTATTTACTTCCCCTTGACTGTTCTACCAGTTGTATAATTTCATCGGTTTCCAGACGCACTTTATAATCAGGATTTGAAAAAGCATATTGAATGACTCCGTTGGTATCCACAAGAAAAACAGCCGGAACCGGGAGCATGTGATGGGTCTCGCCGGACGCTTTTTCGATATTTATACCAAATAGTTTGTATTTTTTGACAGTGGCATTATCAACAGTGAAAGCAAGTCCAAAGGCTTTTGCAACAGTCATAGTGCTGTCGGAATAGAGTGAGTATGTTAAGTTGCCCTTTTCTATTGACTTGCGCAAATTTGATGAACGGTCAGGGCTTATCGCAATGATCTGGTGACCGGCTTCGATAATCTGCGATTCAATTGACTGGAGTTTGCCAAGATGGGTATTACAGTAAGGACACCAGCCCCCTCGGTAAAAAACCAGCACTGTTGGTTTTTCTGAAATGATCTTTCGTAACTGAACACTGTGGCCTTCAATTGCCGAGACCGTCTCATCCGGAACAGTATCCCCGATAGCAAGTACCCCTGAGCCGTCATTTTGTTCCGAACCAACCGCTGCGGCTGTAAAGAACACCAATCGTCCAAGTGCAAGCGCAGACAATCCTATAAGAACCGAGATATACATTACTATTTTCAGCATAGTGAACCACCTTTTGCAAGTTAAAGAACCTGCTTCCTGTTTTTCAATTTCTGTTTACTTACCTTATACCGCTTAAATTAGCAGATTCTAAACCGTTGTACATTGCCCCTTTTTTTTCTGCCTGAACATAGAGCTTTCCAGTTTATGGCAGGCTTTTTAAAAGCTGTTACGGGTTTTATAAGGTTTTTTAACCAAGACTCTTTTTGTTTAAAAAAATAACGGAAGCCCAAGGAAGAAATCCTAAACAATTCGCCTCCGAATACCATCTCTTAATACCGGCACATTAAAGTTAATAAGCAATCCAAGTTTCCAGCCACCCAATTTTAGGTACGTAATCAATTGTGCTTCGTGAACCGGTTCTATTCTTGAGACGGACTTAATTTCCACCACCACCTTTGAGTCAACAAGGAGATCGAGACGATATCCGCATTCAAGGTTGACACCTTTGTATACAAGAGGTAAAGGATGTTGCCGGGAACAGTTGATACCCCTTAGTTCAAATTCATAGCAAAGACACTCTTCGTAGGTCGATTCCAACAACCCTGGCCCAGTTACCTTATGTACTTCTATAGCTGCGCCAATAATTTTTTCAGATATTTTATTCAACTCATCCATTTCTTCCTCCATCCCTCTGTGGTACACGTCTCTCTTCTCTTCTCTTCTCTTCTCTTCTCTTCTCTTCTCTTCTCTACTCTCTTCTCTACTCTCTTCCCTCTATCTTCTCTCTGTGTCCTCTGTGCCTCTGTGGTGCTCTTCCCT